>JBIOJD010000150.1:0-8799 GCA_044450485.1 Polyangiales bacterium
CAGCAGTTGCAGCATGGCCTGGCTCGCGGCCATCGAGACATCGCCCATGCGAGCGACGATCGACGTGAACACCGCGAACGAGGTCATCTCGAGCAGCCATTGCCCGCCGATCGGCGCGGCCGTGTGCAAGAAGCGCCTTGCCGCCGGGCGGTCGAGCGGGCACGGCGCCGTGCGGTAGCGGTCGCGCAGCGGTCGGCGCAACGCGGCCAAGGCCAGCACACCCGTGATGGTCCAGCTTCCGGCCGAGATCGCGAGCCCGGCGCCAGCGACGCCGAGCGCGGGTGCGCCGAGGTGGCCGAAGATCAGCATCCACGCGAACGCGATGTTGACCGTTACGCCCGCCAGCGAGGCCTTGAGCGGTGTGCGCGTGTCTCCGATCCCGCGAAAGAAAGCGGTGAGCACGAAGTTCGCCGCCACCGCGGGCGCGCCTGGCAAGCGTGCCAGACCGTAGCGCACGGCTGAGCGCTGGAGCTCGGGCGACGGGCCGATCCACGCGATCAGGCCCGGCAAGAAGAGCGCGATGACCACGGCCCAGAGCGCGATCGCCGGCACGACCAGACGCGCGGCGTGCCAGAGCCAGGGACCGCAGCGCTCGTGCTCACCCGCGCCGTCATGGCGCGAGACGAAGGTCTGCACCCCCGACGCAGTGCCAGCGAACGGGACGAACAGCGTCCAGATCCAGATGCCTGCGAAGCCGACGGCGCCGAGCTCGGTCGCGCCGAGTCGGCCGACCAGCGCCGAGTCGATGACTTGCATCGCGGTCTCGGCGAGCGTTTGCAGAACCACCGGGTACGCGAGGAGGGCGACCTCGCTCACGTCACCGGGCGCACGTATGCGCGCAGACCAGGGAAATCGAAGTTGCAGGACCGACATGACGAGCTCCAAAAGCAAGGCAGAGACACCGAAGGCCGCGTCGCATCTCGCGTCCGCGGCCTCCGGTCGAGCCCTTGCAGTGGGGCGTCGATCAGTTTGGATCGGGCGCGAGCAGCAAAGGGGCGCGCTTGGCCCCGATGCGACAGGCGTTCCATGACAGGAACGAGAGGCGGTTTGAAATCGAGATGTGCTTCATCGAGACGCCTCCCCGATCAAACGAGGAGCCCGGAATCTAGTCTGCGCGCCTGACGCGTGCAACTCGAAGATCGAAATCCGGTGCGAGGAGGTGCGCGCGGGTGGTCGTGGGCGACGGGCTGCAAACCTGGCTGCGACAGCTGGCGTCGGCTATCGTCCCTCGGTGATCGCTGGACTCTCACTCACCACGCGGCCCCTCGCGCTGCTTCTCGATGCCGGAGACACGGTCCTCTTTTTCGATGCGGTCGCGGTGAGCAAGGCGCTCGACGAGCTCGGGGTGCCGGTGGCTGCCGAACGCCTCGACGCGGCGCTCCATCGCGCGAAGCAGCACTACCGCACGCACGTGGGGCAAGGGCGCGACCACGAGGGGGGCTGGTACGGCTTGATGCGCGACCTGCTCGTATTCGCAGGGGTTGCGGCCGAGCGCACGCAGAGCTTGCTGCCTGCGTTACGGCGCGTGCACGACGACTTTTATTTTTGGCGGCGCGTGCCCGCGGGGCTGCCCGAGGCGCTCGCGCTCGCACGCGCTTCGGGCATGCGGCTCGGGGTCGTGTCGAACTCCGAGGGCAAGTTGCTCTCGGTGCTCGAACGCGTGGGCCTGCTCGGCGCCTTCGATACGGTGCTCGACTCGGCGCTCGAAGGAGTAGAGAAGCCGGACCCCGAGATCTTCCGCCGCGCGCTCGAGCGGCTCGGCGTGCCCAAGCAACGCGCGGTGTACGCGGGTGATGTCCCCGAGGTCGACGTGAGCGGAGCACGCAATGCGGGCATGCACGGCGTGCTGATCGATGGACCGGGACACTATGCCGGCGAGCCACAGTGGCCTCGCGCGGTGTCGGTGCAAGCGCTGATCGACGAGCTGCTGGCCCTACCTGCGCCGTGACGCGGAGCCGCGTAGCACGAGCCGGGTGCCTCACATGGGGTCGTGTCTGCGCTTGCGCTTGGGCGGAGGCGGAGGCGGGTCAGGCGGGGGCGGCGTCGCGCTCAGCTCGAAGAAGAACGGATGCTCACCGCCGTCCGTATAGGCGAACGCCCGTCGATCCGCAAAGCGCGCGTGCCAGATGTCCCATGCGGCCTGGGGGCCGGCCACAGGCGACGGCTGGCGCACGAACAGGATGTCGTCGTCGATCGTCGGGCTCGGGCACGGCGGATAATACGCCCAGGTCTCGCCGCGACTGGGGTTGACGAGCATGTCGGCGAACACGAGCGCGCGCTTCGCCCGTCGCTGCGCGAGCAGCCGATACACGCGCGCGCGCAGCTCGCTCGAAAGGTGAGCGGCACGCAGCTCGATCGGCACGAACACGATCAGCGCGACGACGATCGAGCACAGCCCGAGCGCGGCGACCCACGCGCGCGCCGGCGCGGATGCCACCCGCCGCACCAGAGGCTCGATCCGCGTTGCGCCATCCGCAGTCGCGAGCGCCAGCAGCGGCACGCACTCGAACACGTAGATCGGACCCGTGGTCGACACCATGACCTTGGGTACGAGCACACGGTACGCGTAGTCAGCCGCGATCATGCCCCAGAACAGCAAAGCTCCGCGACGCGGCCGTGCGAATGGCACGAGCAGCAGCGAAGCCGTCCAGCCGAACAGCCAGAAGTTCTGGCGCACGAGCGCGCCGGCGAGCGAGCTCGGGATTTCGCCCCACGGGTCGCCAAGCAGGCCGTACTCGTGGTGCACGGTCTTGTAGCCGGAGGTCAGCGGGTCGCCGGCTTGCAACTTGTTGCAGAGGGCGATGACCAGCACGCCGAGCGCGAGACCGGGCGCCATCGCCAGAACGCGCCGCACGCGAGTCGGAAGCGCACGCGCCGGCTCGGATCCGCTCCCTGGCACGAGCTCGTACGCGAGCGCCGCAATTGCACACAGCGCACCGGGCATCGGACGCGCGAGCAGCATGAAGCCAAATGCCGCGCCCGCCAGCATCGGCCAACGCAAGCGCAGATCCTGCAAGAGCGCCCACATGCCCAACAGCATGCAGAGCGCAGATGTGGGCTGCGACAGCAGGGTCGCGTGCGTGAAGACGAACTGCGGCGACACCGCGAGCAGGGCTGCTCCCAATGCCGCGCGCTTGCGCTCGAACAGCCGCTTCCCGATCGAGAACGTTAGCCAGAGCGCGAGCGCGCCGACCAACGGCATGATCAGCGAGCGCACCTTCAGCGCTTCGCCCAGCGCCAGCACCAGCGGATGACCGATCGGATACTTGCCGTACCAACCGCGCGAGCCGAGGATGATGAACTGGTTCGTGAACAGCTCGCGGTCCTTGGGCAGCGGATTGATCACTCGCCCGTGCAGCAGCGTCTGGGCCTCGAACAGATAGGTGCTCTCGTCGTCCGTGACGGGCTCGCCGAGCAGGACCAGCTCGCGCACCGCGAATGCGCAGCCGAACACCGCAATCGCCGCGACCGCGACGAGGCGGCCCGGGCTGTGCAGCACACGTTCGACGAAGCTCGCCACCTGCTGCGCGAGCCCCGCGCGCACGAACGCGATCGCAAACGCCGCGACGGCTGCGGAGCCCCACACACCGTACCAGAGGTAGAATGCGAGCTCGCGGGTGTCGACCGCATCCACACCGTACTGCGGGATCTTGAAGTGCTCGTACTGCGCGCCCATGTCGAAGAGCGCGGCGAGGCAGAGCGCGCCGAGACTGGCGAACAGGAGCGCGGATCGGCGAGAAGGCCCAGTGCCCACGGGTGCGGGGGATATTCGCATAACCAAAGCAGCGCCGGACCCTGAAAAGTGGCGCGGGATGCCCGCATCGGTGGTTAAATGGGCGCGTGTGGATGTCGTTGCTGATCGGTCTGGCGCTGCTGGCGCTGGTCGCGCTCGCGCTTTGGCTGCGCCCGGCGGCGCGCAGCTCGGCGGGCATCGCCACCTCGCTCGGAGCCCGGGGCTCGGAGCTCGGTCGCTTCGTGACCCGCTCGGTGGCGCGCCGCTACCTGCTCGCGTTGCGCTCGCTGCTCGCGACGCGCGAGCGCAAACGACAGCTTCGCGAGCGCTACCACATGCAGGTCGCCGAAGAAGCCACTCAGATGATGGGCAACATGAAGGGCGCCCTGATGAAGCTCGGTCAGATCCTGTCGTTTGCGACGGAGGTCGTGCCCGAGAATGCCCGCGAAGCCTTGCAGCGTTTGCAGTTCGATGCCCCGCCGATGGCGTTCGCGGTGGTACGCAGCGTGGTGGAGGCCGACCTCGGCAAGCCGATCGAGACGCTGTTCGCACGCTTCGAGCACGAGCCGCTCGCAGCCGCGTCGATCGGCCAGGTGCACCGCGCGCGCCTGCACGACGGGCAGGACGTGGTGGTCAAAGTGCAGTACCCGGGTGTGGCCGAGGCGATCGGCAACGACCTGCGCGCCAGCCGCGGGCTCGCCGCGATGCTCAGCGCGTTCAACCGCAACATCGACGCCCAGGGCGTGGTCGAAGAGGTGAAAGAGCGGCTCTTCGAGGAGCTCGACTACCGCAACGAGCTGCGCAACCAGCAGTTGTTCTGCGAATTGTGGCGCGACCACCCGCTGATCCGCATCCCGCGCGTGTATCCCGAGCTGTCGACCGAGCACGTGCTCACGCAAGAGTATTGCCGCGGCCTCGGGTTCGCGGAGTTCGTAGCCAGCGCGAGCGCGAGCGAGAAGCGTCTGTGCGTGCACGCGCTGAACGACTTCGTATTCGACTCGATGTATCGCTACTGCGTGTTCAACGGCGACCCGCACCCAGGCAACTACATCTTCCAAGACGACGGCGGCATCGTGTTCGTGGACTTCGGCTGCGTGAAACGCTTCCGGCCCGAGTTCATCCGCGACCTGCAAGCGCTCAACCGCGCGCTGATGGAAAACGATCGCGTGAGCTTCGAAACGTTGCTCAAGAAGATGGAGGTCGTGCTGCCGGGCAAACCCTACGAACGAGACGAGCTCTGGGACTTCTTCTGCTACCACACCGAGGCGTTCCGCGAGGACCGCGTCTTCACGTTCACCAAGGAGTGGGTGCGCGAAGCCTTCAGCGTGATGGATCCGACCAAGCAGACACGCATCAACCTGCCCAGAGACTTCGTGTTCTTGAACCGCATCACGTTCGGGCTCAACTCGATCATGCTCAAGCTGGGCGCGTCGGAGAACTTCCACCACCTGCACCGCCGCTACAACTACCCGGACGAGAACGTGCCTCCGGGGCTGGCTCGGATCGGGGTGCCGCTCGAGGAGCGCTTCGTGCGCATGACCTTCGAGCCGGTTGCCCCGCCGCCGTGATCGCAGTAGGGCGCGGCCACGCCGCAGCGCTGCTGTTCGCGCTGAGCCTGCCTGGTTGCTACCTGAGCGACCTCGCTTCGCGGCAGCTCGCATTGATCAACGACCAGCGCCCGTTGCCGTTGGCCATCGAGCGCGAGACCGACCCGCTGCGGCGCGCGGCGCTCGGCATGGTTCCGGCGCTGCGAGCGTTCGCCCTTGACACCATGCAGCTGCCGGTCGGCCGGAGCTACGCCGGGTACTACGAGACCACGCGCACGGGCATCGCCTTCGTGGTCGTCGGCAGCGAGAAGACGCGGTTGCGGGCCTACCGTTGGTGGTTCCCGATCGTCGGGAGCGTCGCCTACGAGTCGTTCGTCGACGAAGCCGGCGCGCGGGGCGAGGAACGCGAGCTGATGGCACAGGGCTACGACACATGGGTAGGCCCGGTCACCGCCTATTCGACGCTCGGGCTGCTGCGCGATCCGGTGACGACGGTGATGATGCGCCGGGGCTTGGTGAGCTTCGTCGAGGTCTTGCTGCACGAGATGACGCACATGAAGCTTTACGTCCCGGGTCATACCGACTGGAACGAGCAGCTCGCGAGCTTCGCCGGGCGAACCGGCGCCGAGCAATACCTGCGCTCCCGCCACGGCAGCAACGCTGCCTTGATGGCGGAGCTCGCGCAGAACCAGCGCCGCAGTCGGCAGATCGATTCAGCAGTGCGCGCAGCGCTCGCGGAGGCTGAAGCCCTCTACCACAGCGGCCGCGCGACCGCCGTGCTGCTGCGCGAGCGCGAGCGCGTATTCGGCAAGCTCTCGGCCGAGCTCCGCCGGCTAGACCCGGACAAGCCTGCCTCGGAGCTCGTGGTGAACAACGCCCGCTTGCTTCAGTTTCGGCGCTATCTGGCGGGCGCCGAGCAGTTCGAGCAGATCTGGCTCGCGGGCCACGGGAGCTGGTCACGCTTCTGGGAGCTGGTCCAGCGGCGCGCCGAAGCGCTCTGAGCGATCCGCGCGTCTTGCAGCCGCGACCCGGGGGCTGCTATGGCTGAAGGGTCCTAGACGAAGGGAGCAAGCCGTGGTCGAGATCGACGTACATTACGACACTGAGCTGCGCTGCAGAGCCGAGCATGGACCATCCCACACACGGCTCGCGACCGACGCGCCGGTGGACAACCAAGGCCGAGGTGAGAGCTTCTCGCCCACTGACCTGCTCGCAACCTCGCTCGGCACCTGCATGCTGACCACGATGGGCATCGTGGCCAGACGCAAGGGCTGGAACGTCGACGGCCTCGACGCGCGCGTGCACAAGCACATGAGCAGAGAGCCTCCCCGCCGCGTCGCGCGCTTGCCGGTGCAGATCCGCGCGCCCCAGGCGGTAGGCCGTGCGCTCGATGCCGCAGCGCGGGCCGAGCTGGAGCAGGCCGCGCGCACTTGTCCGGTCGCCCTCAGTCTCAACCCTTCGATCGAGATCACGATCACGGTCGACTGGGGCTGACTCGCTACAGCCCGTGGTGCTCGGGTAGACCCAGCATCAGGTTGAGGCTCTGCACCGCGGCACCGGCGGCGCCCTTGCCCAAGTTGTCGAGGATCGCGACGAGCAGCACGTGCCCGCTCGGGTGCGGCAGCACGTGCAGTTGCACCCGATTGCTGTCGTTGCACGCGGTTGGGTCGAGACTGCGCTCCGAGAGCGCTTCGCGCGTCAGCGCGACCGACACGAAACGCTCGCCCGCATAGCGTGCTCGCAGCGCCTCGAACAAAACCTCGGCGTTCGCTCCCCGCCCCAGCATCGAGGCGTGCAACGGCACTTGCACGCGCATCCCGCAACGAAACGGTCCGACCGCAGGCACGAAGCACGGCTCGTGCGCCAGCCGACCGTGGCGCACCATTTCGGGAACGTGCTTGTGGCGCCGCTCGAGCGCATAGGGCGCTTCGTACGCGAGCGCGAGCAGCCGATTGGCGGGATCTTCCCAGCGCGCGATCAAGCTGCTGCCACCGCCGCTGTATCCCGAGAGCGCGTGAATCACGAGCGGCGCGTCGGCCGCGAGTAGCCCCGCATCGACCAGCGGCCGCACGAGCAGCAGCACGGAGCTCGGGTAGCACCCGGGGTTGCTGACGCGCTTGGCCGAAGCGATCGCCGCGCGCTGTCCGGGCGCGAGCTCGGGTAGCCCGTAGATCCATCCGTCCGCCACGCGGTGCGCGGTGCTCGCGTCGATCACGCGGGCCTCGGGGCTCTGCAGCAAGCCCAAAGCCTCGCGCGCCGCATCGTCGGGCAGGCACAGGATCGAGACCGCGGCGCGGTTCAAGAGCGCGGCCCGCGCGGCGGGATCCTTGCGCCGCTCCGGCGCGATCTCGAGCAGCTCGAGGTCGTCGCGACCGCCGAGCAGCTCGTGGATGCGCAGGCCGGTGGTGCCGGCTTGTCCATCGACGAAAACCTGCGGCTTGCTGGCCATGATCTGCGCCAAGCTACCTCCGGGCGCGCACGAGTCAAGGACAGGAGCGACCGCACACCGAGACGCCGTTGTTGCAGTCCATCGCGCCGCCCGTGCAGGTGTGGAAGCCGCAGTTGCTCGCGTTGTTCCCGCAACGCAGCAGGCACTCCGCGCCGTTCGCGCAATCGATATTGCTGCTGCAGTCACCCGCCACGCCGCGGCAATCGATCTCGCAGCTCGACCCGCTTGCGCAGGTCGCTTGGCACGAGAACGCCGAAGCGCACAGAACCTTGCACGTTGCACCGTTCGCGCAAGTCGTCGCACAGCTCGCGGCGCGCGTGCAGTCGACATCGCACATCGAGCTCGCAGCGCACGTCGGCGTGCACGACAGAGCGCCCGTGCAATCGACGTTGCAGGTCGAGCTCGCGGCGCAGCCCGTCGTGCAGCTCGCCGCGCTCGCACAAGCGACGTCGCAGTTGCAGCTCGCACCGCAGGCGAGATTGCAGCTCGCGCCCGCATCGCAGTACGTCGCCGAGCAGGACCCCGCGTGGCACACGGCTCCGCTCATGCAAGCGCTGCCGCTGCCACAAGCCTGACCCTCGTTTGCGACCACGCGCTTGCAAGCTTGCAGCGATTCGTCGCACATCCCCGTGTTGCAGGCATCGTCGAGGCTCGAACTATCGGTCGGGTTGCCCGTGCAGGTCCCGGCGTCGCAATGGTCCTTGCTGGTGCAGAACAGCCCATCGTCGCAGCTCTGACCCTGCCGCGCGGGCACGCGCTCGCAACGATCGGTCGCGGCGCTGCACATCGCATCGTTGCACTCGTCGCTCTGGCTCGAGCAGTCCGTGAGACTGCCACCCTTGCACAAGCGGTCCTGGCAGTGCTCGCCCGTGGTGCAGAAGAACCCGTCGTCGCAGGGTTGACCGTCGTTGCTCGCTTGCGCGCAGAACGCCGGCGGAGGGCTCGCACCGCCACCGCTTCCCGCCGCCGCTCCACCGACGCCGCCGCTCCCGCCAGCACCGGACTTGCCGCCCGCGCCGCCGGCCCCGCCTGCACCTGCCTTGCCCGCCGCAGAGCCACCGCTCCCCGCC
>JBIOJD010000151.1:0-8755 GCA_044450485.1 Polyangiales bacterium
GGTCCACGCAGCGAAGATCGCGCCTGTCGCGTGCACGACCTGTCACGCGACGGTTCACCCGCGACAGGGGCACGAGCAGTGCACGAAGTGCCACGAGCCGCACTCGGGCTCCCCGCGCCCGACGAGCGAGAGCTGCGTCACTTGCCATGACAAAGAGCAGCACGGAAAAGCGCCCGAGCATCGCGCGTGCTTGACTTGTCACACCCCGCACGACGGCGGCAAGCTGAAGGTCGCCGAGTGCAAAGGTTGTCACGAGCCCAAGGCCAAGCAGAACCACGGAGCGCTCGCCGGCGGCTGCACGCAATGCCACGGCATGCACTCGGACGCAGGCGTGCGCGCGGCCCCAGCCTGCACGAGCTGTCACGATGAGGCCAAGTTGCCGGGGCTCCATGCCGCGAAAGCGCACCAGAATTGCATCAGCTGCCACGGCGGTGCACACGACACGGGACCGTGGTCCGAGCGCGCCACCTGCGTGACGTGCCACAAAGCGCAACAGAACCACGTGCCCGACGCACAGCTGTGCCAGGGCTGCCACGTGTTCCGCAAATGAGCACGCGAAAACCACAGCGCACGGGCCCCGTGCTGGCAGCTCAGCTGCTGCTGGCGATCGCGATGGGTTGCAGCGAGCGGCGACCGGAAACTGCGCCGCCGCCGGTGTTTGCGGGGGACGTCGCAGAGCTGTTGCAGACGCGCTGCGCCGGGTGTCACGAGGACGACGACGCGGGCGGAGGCTTTCGCGTGGACAGCTACCTCGACGTCGTGGGTTGCCCGCTCGACATGCCGATGGTCTCTGCGGTCGAGCGGGGCGACGCGGGCGTGCCTCTCTTGGATGCGCTCGGGCGCGCAGACCACGCGGGCGTGCTCCACGGCAGCGAGCGCGCGCGTTTGCTCGCCTGGCTCCACGCAGGCGCGCCCTTGCGCGTGGGCGGCGTGCACGCGCCGGGCATCCTCAACCCGCGCTCGACGGACTGGCACGGGCGCCTCGCAGCCGAAAACTCCTTCGGCCCGATCACCTCTGCGCAGCACCCGCGCGTGTGCGGCCGTTGCCACGACGGGGCGCCGGTCAAGCCCAAGGGCGTGGTCCATCCCGCTCCGGGAGCTCCTGCGTGCACGAGCTGCCATCGCGAGCCTGCAGGTGTGCTCGCGTGCGGCACATGCCACGGCGACGGCGCCGCGCGCGCGTATCCACCGCGCGATCCTTGCTTGTTTCCGGGGGGCAAAGGGGGCGCGCACCGCGCGCACGTCGAGAGCACGCGCCTGTCCGCGACCAAACTCGACTGCTCCACCTGTCACCCTGCCGTTCGCGACACGCCGAGCGCAACGCACGCGAATGGTCGGGTCGACGTGCTGCTCGATCCCGTGCTCGCCGGCCCGGACGCGAGCTACGATCGCGCGACGGGCCGCTGTGCGGTCCGTTGTCACAACCGCGGCGGCGCGCGCGCACAACCGAGCTTCTTCGACGCCCCGTCACCGCTCGGCTGTGGCGATTGTCATGGCGCGCCGCCGGCTGATCACTACACGGGCGAGTGCGATCGCTGTCACGCGGAGCCCAATGCGGACGGAACCGCGCTGCGCGCGACCGTGCTGCACATGAACGGAGTGGTCGACGTGGGCCGCGGCGGCTCGGGCTGCAGCGCCTGTCACGGCAAAGACGGCGACCCGATGCCAGACACGCCCTCGCATCGGCTGCATCGCGACACGCAGCTCACTTCGCCGATCGCCTGCACCGAGTGTCACATCTTGCCCACGGAGGTCGGGAGCCCCGGTCATCTCGCGCGTGCGAGCGCGCCCGCGACCTTGGTGACCTTTGGCGACCGCGCCCGCGAGCGTGGTCGCAACCCGAGCTACGAAGCCGGCACGTGCAAGGACATCGCTTGCCACGGTGCGGGGCTGCCCGAAGGTATCGAGCGCGCGCTCGTGTGGGACGCGCCCGCGAGCCACGCCTGCGCAGGCTGCCACGGCGTGCCGCCCGAAGTCGCCCACCCGAAGGACGATGGCTGTGCGTCACTCGTGTGCCACGGCACCGAAGTCAGCGCCGACACGACCGGGCGTCGCATCACCGCCGTGGGCCGCGCGCGTCACATCGACGGCCACATCGACACTGTGCAGCCGTGACGGTGCCGCTCACGGCTCGCGGTCCACGCGCGGCGGCGGAGCCGTGCTGAAGCGCGCTGCCACGCGCGAGAAGATGCGATTGCGCCGCAGGTCGAGAAACACCACGAAGCAGAACACCCCGAACGAGAGCGTGCCGAGCGCCTGCCCGATGCTCATCGCGATCACGAGGAAGATCGGGTGCGGATTGAAAACCCCGACGACCATCAGCAAGAGCGCGCCGAGCGCACAGACCGCCGCCCAGCGCAGCAACCGATAGACGCCTTGGGTGGTGGTGTTCACTTCTGCCCCCGCAGTTGCGACAATTTCGGCTTGCTGAAGGGATGGGCCGGGCCGTGGCAGCCGTCGCTCACGCAGCTCACGCGGCCGCTGCGCAGGCTGTCGAGGCTCGAACGGTGGTCGCCCACCTTCGACCACGTCGTCGTTTCGGTCGAATGGCAGCGCACACACGCGGCGTTGGCGAACGGATGATACAGCTCGATCTCCGCCAAGGCGGTCTTCACGTCTACTTTGTAGTAGTGCGTGTAGTACTCGTAGACGTGACGCATCCCGCCGAGCTTGGTCACGACCGTGCTGAAGGCGCCGTAATCCTTGTGACACTCGTAGCAATTGTCGGGCCCGAACTCTTCGTTGCGCGCGTGCGCCGATGCCAGGCTGTGGCTGAGCGGATTCTCGGAGTCTGCACGGTAAGGCATCATCACGTGGCAGGAGCCGCAGAAGCGCCGCGCTTTGGTGTGCTCGAAGCCCGCGATGTTACCCGTCATCGCCGAGCCGATGGGCAGCACGCCGAACGCGAGAAACAACACCAACTTCACGCGCCCGTCCAGCGTCGGCCTGCGAAAGAGAAACCACAGCAGCAGCCCGGAGGCGAGCGCCGCGCACGCGACACACGTCCACGCCATGAACGGATGCATCCCGATCACGGCCTCGGTCGGAATCTTCAGCGGGATCGTGGCGAAGAACGGCACGGGACCGCGAATTTGCCACATCGCACGAATTTAGTCGTGTAGAAACCTTTCGGGCGACTGCGACGGGGTCTCATGCGATTTCACGAGGCGCCCAACGTCAGCCCGACTCTCGCGCCGCCCTCGGTGCGGTTCTCCGCGAAAGCGGTACCGCCATGGGCCTCCGCGATGCGACGGACGAGGTAGAGGCCGAGACCCACACCGCGCTGCTCGTCGGGTGCCAGCCCGCGGCCTCGGGCGAACGGCGCGAACAGTCGCGGCAGGTCGGCGGGGTCGAGACCAGGGCCGTCGTCTTCCACTGCAAGTCGCACCGCGCTCGGCTCGCGCGTCGCGCGTACCCGCACGCGTGCTCCGCCGTGCTTGGCAGCGTTGTCGAGCAGCACCGCGAGCGCACGCGAGAGCAGCGTCGCATCGGCTTCCACGGTCGCCGCGTCCGTCGAGACTTGCACGTCGACATCGACCAGACCTGATCGCTCCACGGCTTCGCGCACGAGGTCGGCAAGCGACAGCGGCCGCTTGACCAGCGCGCCTGCGTCGACGCGCGCGCCCGCGAGCAGCTCACCCACCAACGCGTCCATCTCCACGATCTCGCGCTCCAGTTTGGCTGTCAGCGCAGGATCGCCGCCGCGCTCTTCGACCAGCGCCAGCAGCACACGCAAGCGCGCGAGCGGCGTCCGCAGCTCGTGAGACACGGCGCCGAGCAGCTCCTTCTGGCTCGTGATCTGCGCCTCGATGCGCGCGGCCATCTCGTTGAAGCTGGCGGCGAGCTCGCCGATCTCGGCCGGGCCGTGCCAGGGCAGCGCGACCCGGCTCTCCAGCTTGCCGCTGCCGAGCTCACCCGCCACGCGCGTCAGCTCGCGCAGCGGGCGGGCAATCCGTCGCGCGACCCAGCCCGATACCAGCCACAGCACGTTGCCGGCCGCGAACAGCGCCAGCGTGCGCGTCCAAGGCCGCTGGCCGTGCGGCGCGTGGAGCAGCGCGAACACCGCAGCCGAGGCGAGCATGGCAGCCAAGATCGCCATCCCGAAGCTCCAGAACAATTGTTGCTGCAGCCGCCGGCGGCCTCGGCCGTGCCGCCGCGGATGGCGAAACCCGTGCCCATGCGCGCTCACGTCGCGTCCTTGACGAGCACGTAGCCGACTCCGCGCACGGTCCGGATGCGCTTCTGCGAACGCGAGTCGTCCCCAAGCTTGGCGCGCAGGCGCGAGATGTGCACGTCCACCGTGCGCTCGCTCACGGCGGTGTCGCCGCGACCGGCCGCCGAAAACAGCGCATCGCGCGGCACCACGCGTCCGGCGCGGCGCGCGAGCGCGAGCAGCAGATCGAGCTCGAGCGCGGTCAGCTCCACCTCGCGGCCTCCGACCGTGACGCGGCGAGCCTTCACGTCGAGCTCGAGGTCGCCCACGCGCACGCGCTCGCTCAGGGCCTCGGGCGCGGCGCGGCGCAGCACGGCTCGCACGCGCGCAAGCAGCTCCCGCGGGCTGAAGGGCTTGGGCACGTAGTCATCGGCGCCGAGCTCGAGACCGACCACGCGGTCGGTCTCGTCACCGCGCGCGGTCAGCATCACGATCGGGACCCGGCTCTGCTGGCGGATGCGCTTGCACACCTCGAGCCCATCCATCCCGGGCATGGTCAGGTCGAGCAGCACCACGTCGAACCCACCCTGGCCGAGACGCGCGAGACCGCTGCGCCCGTCGCGCGCCGACTCGACCGTGACCCCGTGGGGCGCGAAGTAGTCGGACAGCAGCTCCGATAGCCGCGCGTCGTCGTCGATCAGCAGCGCCCGCAGGGTCATGGGTGAAGGCTCCGCCGGATTCTAACCTCGGCCGGCCTACTTCGCGGTGTCTTTGCGGCCGCCCCAACCATCCCATGACCACGGGGCGCATTCGTGGGCGTGCAGGCCTCTGTGGGTATGTCGCAGCTGGCCGTAGGCGCTGCCGTAGCCGAGCACGACGCCGAGCGAGAGCAGGATCAACTTGAGCCGACGGTATCGCATGGTCGTCCTCCTTTCAGAGCCCGCCACGGCCGAAGCCGCGCAGCGCTCGGGGGCCTTCGGCGATCAGCTCCGCGAGCTGCTTGCGCTGCGCGCCGTCGAGCACCTCGTGCACGCTGATCAGGGTTTGCGTCAGCTCCGGGCCGAGCTTCTCCAACACGGCTTTGTGGCGGCCGACCGCAGCGTCGAGCGCGGCACCGTCGATCACGTCGCCACCGACCACGGCTGCGAGCTCCTTGCGCGCGGTCACGAGCTCCTCCCGTGTGCCTGCGAGTCGCTCCCGTACGCGCTCCGCGATCTGCGCGAGCGCTTTCTCTTGACCGTGCGTGGTGTCGAGGTGCGCGAATAGCACCCGCAGGAACGCGCCGCGGCCGGGTCGCCCGAAGCGCGCCCCGTAACGGATGGCCGGGGAGTGCGCGGCCCAGAAGCCGGGCCCGTGCCAATGTGGTCCAGCATAGGCAAAGCGGTGGTAGCGACGCCGCCGCAGGGTGGCGATCAGCGCGATGAGGCACAGCGTACCGACGAGCAATCCGAGCATGGTGTCTCTCCTGGCTTACGGGATGACGACCCGTGTGAGGCCAAGATGGGCGCCGGTCGTGAAGAAGCGCGCAGCGCGATTGTGAAGAAGTGCGAAGGCCGCCTCGGCTACTTCGCTCCGGCCTGCGATGCGAGCACCTGGAGGCGCTCGACCTGATCGGCGACGGTCGCCACGGTGAGCATCAACGCCCATTGGGCGAAACCGAAGAAGATGCTGGCGAGCTCGAGCACCACCCGTATGTAGTCAGGAACCGGGAACAGGGCCGTCGCGGCCTCCGCGGGAGGCGGGCCCGGCGCATGGCTGAGCGACAGCACCACGGCGAGCCCCACGCCCAGCAGCAAGCTCGCCCAGGCGCACACCTTGAGGATGGCAGTCGCAAAACCCGGCACGGCGCGCCTCCTTGAAGGGTCGAAGCATAGCCGATCCGCGGGCGCTCGCTCGCGTTCCGAGCATCGACCTGCACTGCGCAGATTCGAGTCACCGCTCGGTGCCGAGCGGTGCGACGGCGGCGCAGAACGGCCGCGTTTCTGCTTTCTTCCAACCGTGACGAAAGCTCGCCGCCACTGACGAGCTGATGACCGAAGTAGCGTTCACCCCCATCGACGACGACGACCTGACCGAGGTGTTCTTCAGCCAACCCCCGTCTGCGCCGCCGCCCGCGATCGAGCCCTGGGAGCCGCGGCCCATGAGCCGCGGGCAACAGCGCGCCATGACCGCGACCTTCGCGATGCTGGGGTTCTTCGCCGCGGTGTCGATATGCTTGGCGGCGTACGCGGAGCTGGCGATGGTACGCCCAGCGGCGGTCGGCGTCGCGAGCTTGCCGCCGCTGCCCGCGCCCGCCGTCGGCGAGCCGGTGTTTGCGTCGCTGCAGCATACCTCCGCGCCTGCGCACAGTGCGCTGCCGGATGGCCCGGCCGCGTCGCCGAGCAAGCAGAATGCGGTGCCATCCCCACGGGTAACGGCGCAGCAGATCGCGCACGACAGAAACACCGGACACCCCATCCCGCGGCCTGCAGCAGCAGTCCCGCAAAAGACGAAACCGGCAGGCCTGCTGGCCGCCGCGACAAGCGAACGTCCTCGTGATCTAATCCGCCGCGCGTACATCGCGCTCCACAAAGGCGACGCCCGCAAGGCAAGCGACCTGGCAACGCAGGCGCTGCGCCTCGACCCTACGAGCGCGAGCGGCTACATCGCGCTCGCCGGCGCGCGCGACGCGGTCGGAGATCGCGGCGGCGCCCTAGCGGCGTTCCGCGATTGCGTGCGCTACGCCCAGGACAAGCTCGTCGGCGCCTGCAAGACGCTCGCGCATTGATGACGCGGGCCGCACCCCGGCCTCGCACCGAGTCTAGGGTGTCTCCAGACACACGTTCGTCCCGATGAGGACTTGCGCCGTCAGGACTCTTGGATTCAAGCCTGCACCGCAGGGCGCTGCGCCCGTCGCGAGCACGGTGCTGGCGAGCGCGAGGTGCTGATAGGCGCAGTAGGGCTCGGCTCGTTGAGGCGTGACTACCCAATGTTGCAGAACATCTCCGCTCTGCATCAGAGCCCACCCTGAGCCGTAGCCACTGGGGTCGAGCATCAATGCCTGCAGCGCGTCGGAAGGGGTGCACCCGAAGAACTCCGCTTCCCTGCCGAACGCAGCTCGAATCCATCCCTCACCCACGATCACGCCACTCGCCCCGTCGACGCTGGCCTGTGTCAGCGCGGTTCCGCCGAGTGGCGCCTGTTCCTGCCAAGCCCCGAGCGTCCCCGAGTCGGCTCGCTCGCGCTTGAACCACCGGCCGTGCTCACCGACGGCGATCGACCACAACGGACCCATCGCGACGTCGTTGAGCTGAAGGTTCGACGACGACGCGATCGCCGGCAGCCATGCATTTCGCAAGCACTGCATGCCGTTGCCGTAAACACAGAACGCTTCGGACGCGGGCGCAGTATCGAGAACCACCCCGCGCGCCACGAGCTCCGATGGCACATCGGTCTCTTGCCACGGCGCCAGCGCGCCTTGATTCACGCTGCTACTCGAGACGCTGCAGCGGCTGTGAGATTCGTTGCAGCTCAACACGGTTAGCGCACCAGGCAAGATGGACGGCCCCTCGGCCACGGCGATTGGCTGAAGATCGTTGGCCGGCAATTGCCACGAGTCGTACGGGGGCGCGGAGCTCGACGCAGAAGGGGTATGCAAGCGGGCGACGCGGAACGTCCCGTCACCGAGAGCGACGACCACGGCTTGACCACCCATGGCCACGAGTCGAGCTCCGGCGCCAAAGTCTGCCGCGTTCAACAACTCCTGCCATATGCCGAACGAGTACGCGGGACACGAGCCCACCTGGTCGGTGCAGGCCTGCAACTCGGTCACAGCGGCACCGGAGTCGCCGTCGGCCGCCGGGGTCGGCGCCGCTTGGGCGTCTGAACCTGACGCAAGCGCTCCGCCTGATCCGGACGGGCCCGCGTCAGCCGCACCTCGCTTGGGCGTCAGGGTAGGACCGGAAGAACGCACGTTTTGGGAGCACGAAGCGACCACGAGCGCGACCAGCACGACGCGAATGCACAAAGGCGCGCTCACCCGTTCCCTCCTCCGAATCAGTGCGCCCTCAGTCGTGCCAAAGCAAGCTGGCCAGGTGGCGGAGGTGATGGCGGGCATCGCCGAACGTGTGCTGGGCCCACTGGGCGCGACGGAAGAAGAGCTGGACGTTGCACTCGTAGGTGAAGCCGATCGCGCCGTGAAACTGGATCGCGCGGTCCGCGGCATATGCGTAGGTGTCGCCGAGCTGCGCTTTGGCCATGCGCAGCGCCACTTCGGTCTCCGGATCGTCGCGGTCGAGCAGCGTCGCAGCGTGATAGAGCAACGACCGGCCCTGCTCGATGGCGCACATGATCTCGACCATCGGATGTTTGAGCGCTTGGTACGAGCCGATCGGCTGGCCGAATTGCTTGCGAGTCTTGAGGTAGTCGAGCGTGAGCTGCATAACGCCCTCCGCGCCGCCCGACATCTCGGCAGCGACCAGCAAGGTGCCGATGCGCCACACGCGCTCGAGCGCCAGCACAGCGTCGCCGCCGTCGAGCAGCGCCTGCCTTTCCAGGGTCAACCCGTCGAGCACGAGCCGCGAGCTGCGGCGAGTCTCGTCGATCAAGAGCTCGCGTTGTAAA
>JBIOJD010000152.1:0-8745 GCA_044450485.1 Polyangiales bacterium
CCGGGATAGTCCACGCCGCTGCCGAGCGCCAGGACCGCAAGGCGCTCGGCAGCGGCGTGGACTATCCCGGGCCGGTCGTCTTCGGCGGCCTCGAGAACGTTTATTTCCTCAGCGCCATCGCACCCGACTCGCAGGAAGCCGAGCGCTGCCGGCTCGAGGCCGAGCCGCGCGGCGGCAGCGTGTCCGACCCCGTCGGCACGCTGTGGACATCCCGGGTCTCTTACAAGGAAATCGAGCTACCGCCCGGGGGCAGCAAGCGCTACCGCACGCTGGCGTATCTCGGCCCCAAGAGCCCCGCCGAGCTCGGCGCCGCCGGCCACTCGCTCAAGAGCGCCATCCAGAGCGGCTGGTTCACGAGCCTGGCCGAAGGGCTGACTTGGCTGCTGCGGCGCATCCACGGCGGGGTCGGCAACTGGGGCTTCGCCATCATCCTGCTCACCTTCGTGGTGAAGGCCGTGCTCTTCCCGCTCACGGCCAAGCAGATGCAGTCGATGGCGAAGATGAAGGAGCTCAAGCCCGAGCTCGACCGCATCAACGACCTCTACGGCGACGACCGCGAAAAGAAGGGCGCGGCGATCATGGAGCTGTACCGCAAGCGCGGCGTGAACCCGCTGGCGGGCTGCTTCCCCGTGCTCTTGCAGATGCCGATCTGGTTCTCGCTCTATTCGTCGCTGTCGAGCAACGTGGAGCTGTTCCGCGCGCCGTTCGCCCTGTGGTGGACCGACCTGTCGACGCCCGACCCGCTCTTCGTGTTACCCCTGGCGCTCGGAGCCCTGATGTTCGTGCAGCAGAAGATGACGCCGGCGACAGGCATGGACCCGGTTCAGCAAAAGATGATGCTGTACATGATGCCGACCATGATCACGAGCTTCATGCTGTTCTTGCCGGCCGGCTTGTGTCTGTACATGTTCACCAACTCTGCGCTAAGTATAGGCCAGCAACGCCTGATCGAGGCCCAGCTCAAGCGCGGCGGCTCGCCGCCCCCCGCGAGCCCCCCGGGGCCCACGAACATCCGACAACTCTCGACCGACGCAGACGCGAACCAGCAGCCCGAGGGCGCAGTGCCCAGCAAAGCAGAACGGAGATCGCGCGGTGGCAAAAGATAACAAGCCCCCCGAGATGGACGGAGCCCTGATTGTCGGTGACGACGACGACGATGATCGGGACGATGCCGCACGCGCCGCACAACCAGTGCACGAAGCGCAAGAAGAAGACGGCAAGGCCGAGCTCGCGCTCGAGATGGTCACCGAGATCGTGAGCCGCATGGGCCTGCAGCTCGAGGTCAAGATCCGCGAGGACGCCGACGAGGTCGTGCTCGACCTGAGCGGCGGCGACGCTGGACGCGCGATCGGCAAGAAGGGCCAGACCCTCGACGCGCTGCAGTTCATCATCAACAAGATCGTCAATCGCTTCCCCGAGAGCCGCAGGCACGTGCTGCTCGACTCGGGTGACTATCGGCAACGCCGTGAAGACGGCTTGGCGTCGATGGCGCGCCGCGAGGCCAAGCGCGCGGTAGTTCAGAGCCGCATCGTCACGCTCGAGCCGATGTCGCCGCGCGACCGGCGGGTGATTCACCTCTCGCTCGCGAAGTTCCCCGGCGTGAGCACGCGCTCCGACGGCGAGGGCAACGAGCGACGCGTGCGCATCATCCCGGCTCGCGTCCACAGCGGTGGCGGCGGTGGCGGTGGTGGCGGCCGCGAGCGCTACCCGCGCAGGTAGACCGCGCACAGTCGCGGTGCGGACGAGAACGGCAGTTGATAGCGCAGCGTGTGCAGCAACCGCGCGCCCTCGGGCGGAGACGGCGGCTCGGCGCTCGCCCCGAGCAGGATCACGCGCGGCGCGAGCGCGAGCCCGAGCGGCACCCAGCGCTCCGGCCCGAACGTGGCGCGCGAGCACGCGACGTCGAACGCCCCTTGGTCTTGCAGCTGCTTGCCGGCGTCGCGCTCGAGATCGAGGCGGCGCTCGAGCACCGTCATGCGCGACAGCAGCCCGAGCCGGGCGCTGAGCGTGCGCAGAAACGTCGCGCGCTTGCCGAGCGGCTCGACGCACGAGGCCGACAAGTCGGGGCGCAGCACGAGCAGCGGCACGATCGGCGCGCCCGCGCCAGTGCCGACGTCGAGCACGCGGGCGGCCTCTGGCACGAGCTCTCGCGAGCACAGCGCGAACGCGTCGGCCAGCAAGACCTCGCACAGCGCCTCGGGGCCTGTGGCTCCGGTGAGGTTCACTTTGGCATTCCAGCGCTCGACCAGCGCCACGAACGCGAGCAGCGCGTCGCGGCTTGCAGCGCCGAGCTCGTGCCCGAATGCAGCCGCGACCCGCTCGAGCGAAGCTTCGTACCGTGCAGGCTCGACCTGGCCCACGCCCGCCTTCTATCGCGACCACGGGGGCCTCGCAAACCTCGCGCTGGACTCGGTGCCGCTGTGGCGATAAGCCTCGCCCCCATGGACGCCGACGGCGTGGACCTTTCACCTGCTTTGCGCAGGCTCTGCGGCGGCGTGCTGCCCAAAGCCACACTGCACAAGCTCAGGGGCGACGCCTCGACGCGCAGCTACTACCGCGTGCGACTGGTCGACGCGCCTGGCACCGCCCCGCAATCGCTGATCGCCATGCGCTTGCCCGAAGATGTCCTCGGCAGCGACGAGGGCCAAGCATCGCACGCGCCCACGGAGCTGCCGTTCGTCGACGTGCAGCGCATGCTCGCCGCGCGCGGGCTGCCCGTGCCGCGCATCTTCGTCGACGACACCCAGGGTCGGGTGCTGCTGCTCGAAGACCTGGGCGACGAGACCTTTGCCGCGCGCCTCGATCGCGTGCCGCGCTCGGAGTGGGGCGCGCTCTACGGCAAGGCGGTCGACCTGCTCGTGAGCATGCACCGCGCGTGCGCTCTAGGCGCGCCCGCCGAGAGCATCGCGTTCCGCCGCAGCTTCGAGCCGACGCTGCTGCGCTGGGAGCTGGACCACTTCGCGGAGTGGGGCCTCTCGGCGTTGATCGGCGCGCTTCCCGAGGCGGAGCACGCCGCGCTCGACGCCGAGCTCTCTGCGCTCTGCGAGTCGCTCGTCGCGCTGCCGCAGGGCTTCGTGCACCGCGACTACCAATCCCGCAATTTGATGTGGGCACCGGGCGATCGGCTGACGCTGATCGATTTCCAGGACGCGATGCAGGGACCTGCCGTCTACGATCTCTGCGCGCTGCTGTGCGACTCGTACGTGGCGCTCGAGCTGCCCGAGCAGCAGGCCGCGATCGACCGGTACGCGGCCGGCATGGACCTGACGGCCGAAGCCACTGGAGCGCTGCACGTGGCATTCTGGCGCGTGGCTTCGCAACGCAAGCTCAAGGACTCGGGGCGCTTCGTCTTCATCGACCGCGTGCGAGGCAATCCCGATTTCCTGCGCTTTTACCCGCAGAGCATGCGCTACGCCGGGCGCGCGCTGCGCATGGCCGGTCGCACCGCGCTGTACGGGCAGCTGCAGCGGCTGCTGCCCGGCTTCCCCGACGCGCTGCCGGTCCCGCCTGCGGCCACGGGCAGCGCGCGCACGAAAAGGTGAAAGAAACCGCTGCCCCCGTTGGTTTGTGGGGTACTTGCCCCAGAGAAGCGGGCTAGTAGACTCCGTCGCCGGTGACGATGCGCTTGCCCTCCACGATCCTGCGCAGCCCGCGCCTGGGCCGCACGCTGCTGCTCGCGGCGGTGGTGTGCGCTTGCGCGCGCTCGGCACACGCCGCGTCGCCCGCGCAGAAGCCGCAGGCGACAGGCGCAATGTGCACCGACGGGCGGTTCGTGGCGGCGCCGAGCGCCGAGCGCGCAGCAGAGCCGCTGCGCGACGAAGACCTGCCTTGGTGCGTGAACGCGGGCGACCCGCGCTGCGCCCCATTGCACAAAGATGCCGCCCATCACGCATTCGGCCTTCGCACAGTGGTCGCGGCCGACGCGTTCGCAGTGGCATTGCCCGCGCCTCGGGCAGGCGTCGAGCAATCCCGAACACCGCGCGCGAGCCTCTGCCCGCGCGCCGGAGTCAGTAGCCGCGTCGAGCGGCCACCGCGGCCGAGCCGGCCGCTGAGCTGAGCGTAGCGAGCGGCGCACGACGCGCTGCCTCGCACGCAGGTTCGGCTGCCGACCACACCGCCTGCGCAACTGATCGTCAACTTCAACCGGCGCCTCACAGGCCGAGCGAGCCTCGGGCCAAGGCGCCACGGAGAGCTACCGTGAGCAAAGGTTCTGCATTGGTATCCATTCTGTTCGCGTTCTTCGCCGGTGTCCTCATCGGCAACGTCACTTCGACCGGGACGGGATCGACCGAGGCGACCGCCGAGCAAGGCGCGGCCGCCAAGGACGACAACGTCAAAGGTGTCGACGAGAAAGACGGTCCAGACCGCTTCAAGGTGCCGGTCACCGCGGCCGAGCCGGTCAAGGGACCGGAAGAGGCTCCCGTCACGATCGTCGAGTTCAGCGACTTCCAGTGTCCGTTCTGCAGCCGCGTCGAGCCCACGCTGACCGACCTGATGAAGCAATACCCCGGCAAGCTGCGCATCGTGTGGCGCAACAACCCGCTGCCGTTCCACCAGAACGCGATGCCTGCAGCGGAGGCCGCAATGGAGGCGTTCTCGGAAGGCGGCAGCGCGAAGTTCTGGGCCATGCACGACAAGCTGTTCGCGAACCAGCAGGCGATCGCCAGGCCCGACCTCGAGAAGTACGGCCAGGAGCTCGGTCTCGACGCGAACAAGCTCAAGGCCGCGCTCGATAACCACGGCGGCCAGGCCAAGATCAAGGCCGACTCCGATCTCGGCGGCAAGCTCGGCGCTGGTGGCACACCCGCGTTCTTCATCAACGGTCGCTTCCTGTCGGGCGCACAGCCGATCGATCGCTTCAAGGAAGTGATCGACGACGAGCTCAAGCGAGCAGACAAAGTGCTCGCGACGGGCGTGAGCAAGAAGCAGATCTACGCCGCGCTGACCAAGAACGGCCTGACCGCCGCCAAGGCGCCTGCCGCCAACCCGGACCAGCCCAAGCCGCGCCAGCCCGATCCGAAGGCCGTCTACAAGGTGCCGGTCGACAAGGCGCCGCAGAAGGGGCCGTCGGACGCGCTCGTCACGATCGTCGAGTTCAGCGATTTCCAGTGCCCGTTCTGCAGCCGCGTCGAGCCGACGATCAAGCAGATCACGGACACCTACGGCAAGGACGTGCGCGTGCTGTGGCGCAACAACCCGCTGCCCTTCCACGACAAGGCGGCGCTCGCGGCCGAAGCTGCGATGGAAGCGCGCGACCAGGGCAAGTTCTGGGAGTACCACGACAAGATGTACGCGAATCAGCAGGCGCTGGCGCGCGAGAACCTCGACCAGTACGCCAAGGATCTCGGCCTCAACATGGCCAAGTTCAAGGCATCGCTCGACAGCAACAAGCACAAGACCGAGATCGAGGCCGACCAGACGCTGGCGCGAAACCTCGGCGCGAGCGGCACGCCCTCGTTCTTCATCAACGGCCGCAGCCTGCGCGGCGCGCAGCCGTTCGAAGAGTTCAAGAAGGTGATCGACGAAGAGCTCACCAATGCCAAGGCCCTGACTTCGAAGGGCACTCCGCGCGCGCAGCTCTACGCGAAGATCATCGAGAACGGCGCAACCGCGCCGAAGTTCATCGACGGACCCGCGCCCTCGGCCGCGCCGGCCGAGCCTGACGCAGACAAGGTGTACGCCATCCCGCTCGTGCCCGACGCGCCGGCCAAGGGCGGCAGGAAGGCCAAGGTCGTGATCCAAGAGTTCAGCGACTTCCAGTGCCCGTTCTGCAGCCGCGTGCTCCCCACGGTGAAGCAAGTCGCCGAAGAGTACGGCGACAAGGTGCAGATCATCTGGCGCAACTACCCGCTGCCCTTCCACGACAAGGCCGAGAAGGCTGCGGAAGCCGCGCGTGAGGTGTTCGAGCAGGGCGGCTCGGAGAAGTTCTGGGCCTACCACGACCAGCTCTTCGGCAATCAGCAAGCGCTGACGCCGGAAGACTTGGTCAAGTACGCAGGCCAGGTGCCGGGCATCAACGCAGCCAAGCTCAAGGCCGCGCTCGACACCGACAAGCACAAGGCCCGCGTGAAGGCCGACATCGACGCGGTCGAGAAGTCGGGCGCCCGCATCGGCACACCGTCCTTCTTCATCAACGGCAAGCTGCTGCAAGGCGCTCAGCCCTACCCCGCCTTCAAGGCCGCCATCGACAAGGCTCTGGCTGAAGCCAAATAGGTCGCCGACACTCAGAGCGTTTCAAAGCGTGGGGGGCCTGCGAGGCCCCTGCCGTCCCCTGCGTGGCCCCCACGCCCGGTTCTGTGGGAGCACCGGTGAAGCAATCCCCGAGGCGACCCGACCGGCCGACCTCATCGCGCAACGCTGCCCGGTGGCAGGGTTTGCACCGGTCGCAGACGGGTCTCGAGCGTGCCGTCGCCGAGCTGGCCATACTGATTGTCGCCCCAGCACCACAGCGAGCGATCCCTTCGCACGGCGCAGGCGTGGCCATTGCCGACCGCAATCTCGGTGGCATCGCTCAGGCCCCCGACCTCGACCGCGCGCTCGCTCGACACGGTTGCGCCATTCCCGATCTCACCGTACGTGTTGTCGCCAAAGCACAAAACCTGCCCGTCGGCGCGCAGCGCACACCCGCTCCGGAAGTCAACCGCGATTTGCACAATCTGGTCCAACCCTTCGACAGGTTGCAGCGCGCGGTAGGTCTGCTCATCGAGCGCACCCGAGATCCAGTCGCCCCAGCAACGCACCGTTCGATCTTCGAGCACCGCACACGTGCGACGCACGCCGGAGAGGTGTCTTGCACGTGGGAGGCCTGGCACGCGGAGCGGACGGGAAGTGCAGGGATATCCAGTCGCGCTGGGGTCGTCTGGCCATGAACATACCTCAAGCGGCATGTTGCCGACGCCAAGCTGGCCAGACAGGTTATCGCCCCAACAGAAGACGCCCCCGTCAACTTTGAGCAGGCAATTTGAGGCAGACTCCATCACGTCGGTGAGGGGATGCTGGTCGAGATCGCCTGGCGGCGCGCATCCGATGGGTCTCTTGTCGAACAAGGCGCACCAGCGACCACCGCCGTTCGGCGACCAGCTACCGTCGTCTGTCGACAACCGAAGCCCACTCCGCAACGTCTCCAAATTCCTTGGGCGAAACCATGACTATGCCCGGATAAGCATCCTCCCTGGGCTCCAGATACGTGTTCCAGACCAGAATGGTGCCATTCGACTGCAGCGCGGCGCCCCCCGAGTCCCCGAGAATCACCTGAACGACGTCTTGTGGCCCCATCGCGACCGGCTTCACAGAGCAGGCCAACTTCAAGTGTCCGTCAACACAGTTTTCGGGATGGCGCACGCAGCTCGGGCTGGACCGCATGCTCTCCACGCTGCAAATTTGCGGAGCCGCTCCACTCGGCTCAGCGATGCGAGATCCCCAGCAATACCAAGCCCGGTGCTCGCCCAGAATTGTGCACGTATCTGTACCAAAGGCCGCGATCTGATTCTTGCTCTTCCAGCGCAGTGCCTGCTCCGCGGACATGCTGAGCCTTCGGCGCATGTCTGGGCCCGCCATCCCCGTAGAAGCCGTGCACCCCTGGAGTGCCGCGGCGATGACCGCGGAACACCATGAAGCACTCCGCCGCGCCGACGCTCGTCCCACGAGGTTACCTACGGTGCAACGCTGCCTGGTGGCAAGGTTTGCACGGGTCGCAGGCGAGTCTCGAGCGTGCCGTCACCGAGCTGGCCGTCGTGGTTGTAGCCCCAGCACCACACCGAGCGATCCCTTCGCACGGCGCAGGCGTGGCCATTGCCGACGGCAATCTCGGTTGCGTCGGTGAGCCCCGATACTTCGACCGCCCGCTCGCTCGACACCGTTGTGCCGTTGCCGAGCTCACCGTGGTCGTTGTTTCCAAAGCAGAGGACCTGTCCATCGGAATGCAGCGCGCACGCGCTTCGGGAAGCGACGGCAATTTGCACGATCCGCTCGAGCCCTTGGACCGCTTGCGGGCTGCGGGCTTGGAGCACCGCTTCATCGGTGAGATCACCTTCGCCCCACATCCCCCAGCAGCGAACCGTATCGTCCTCCAGAACCGCGCATGTTCGCCAGTAATCGGCGCCGGAGAGGTGCTTGACCCGCGTGAGCCTCGGCACCTGAATCGGCCGGCGGCTGCACGGGTACTTGACCTTGTCCCGAGTCGAGTTTTTATGCGAGCACACGTGCAATGGCAGGTCTCCCACGCCGAGCTGGCCAAACTGGTGGCTGCCCCAACAAACCACGCTCCCATCCGCCTCGAGCGCGCAGTTGTGCGCAGCCTCGACGACGTCCGTCAGCGGATGGTCATCGAGGTCGAGACCGAGGTCCCAGCTCGACGGCTCGCACCTGAGCGGCTGGCCATCGAACAGCGCACAAATGCTGCGGAAGGAGGAGGTTGCCAGACGCGCCGCGCCACGTAGCCGTTCGTACTCTTCGAATGGGACCATGTGCGTACCAGGGTTCTCATCCACATCAGGGGAGTGCTCAGGGACGAGCTTCCAGACGAGAACCGCGCCATCGGCCGTGAGCGCGGCGACCTCCAGTCCCTCGAGCATGACCTGGATGACGTCCCGCACGCCGAGGGGGACGGGTCGCTTGGAACAAGCAAACTTGTCGTGCCCACCGACGCAGTCCTCGGCATACTGCTGGCAGACACTCTCTAGGCCCGGACTTTCCCCGACGCCGCAAATTGGCGCAGGGGTTCCGCGCTGCACCGCCGCGAGATCG
>JBIOJD010000153.1:0-8702 GCA_044450485.1 Polyangiales bacterium
AAGACGCTTCACTGGATGATGCCGTACTGGATCTTTCGCAACATGCGCGATGCCGACGCCGACGCGATCGTGGCCTTCCTGCGCTCGGTGCCGCCGCGAGTGCACGACGTGCCCGAGAATCAGCCGAACGCAGTCGACCCGAAGAGCCCACCGTACGAGCTGCCGAGCGCCGAGATCCCGGACACGACGCTCGATGCAGCCGACTCGGATCACGCCAGCGCGGTGCGCGGCAAGTATCTCGCAACCTCGGTCGCGCCTTGCGCGTTGTGCCACAGCCCGACGCTGCCGAGCGACTCGAGCGTGCCGATCGATCCCGCGCGCATGTTTGCCGGCAAGCGAGCGCTCGTCCCGGTGAGGCTGGGCACCCCTGCGCCGCCGGGCTCGCCGATGATCGACAGCTACAACCTCACGCCACACGCGAACGGCATCTTCGGTTGGAGCGCCGGCGACGTGGCCACCGTCCTGCGCCAGGGCGTGAGCAAAGACAGCCTGCCGGTCTGTGACCCGATGCCCTCGTACATGGGCGGAAGCTTTGTCGGCATGACGCAAGCCGACGCGCTCGACCTCGGGCACTACTTCACGACCCTGCCGCCCAAAGACACTGGACCGATCGCAAAGTGCTGCACCGCGTGCCACGGCATCAAGCCCATGGACGGGGGGATGTAGGTCAGGGCTCGGACGACCCCTGCGAGGCGAGCTGTCGCTGCAACCACAGGCGTGCTGCCGTCGTTCGTGGGTCGCCCTGATGCAGGCGCTCGGCCAGGTCGAGATGGCGGCGAGCGCTCGCGAGCTCACCGCGCCGCGCGAAGTCGATGCCCCAACGCAAGTGGTTCTCTGCGCCGAGCGGCGCGAGCGCCAGCTGATCCACCGAGCGAACAGCCGAAGCCAGCCAGCCCTGGAATGCAGCCAGCACGAGCGCCGAGAGCAATGCGAGCGCGAGCCAGGGCGCAGCCTGCGGCCACGGCCTCGGTGCTGCGCGCGAGGGTCGCGGGTGGGGCTCGAGGTACAGCGGCCCCAAGGTGCGGCGATAGAACGGATCCGAGAACTTCCAGAGAAAGGCCTCTAGGAAATAATGCACGAGAAATATGCCGTCGAAGACGTGCACGCAGAACGTGGTGCTCGGCGAGAGGTCCGCCGGCGCGTAGCTCCGCAGCTCGAAGCCGACCGCCACTGCGAGCAGCAGCCCATAGAACAAGCCGCGCCGTTCGCGTACGAAGGCCGCCGCGCGATCGAGCGCGTGGCGCGTATCGAGCGGCGTCTCGAAGCACCGCGGTCGCATCATCACGTGGTACTCGACATAGTGCATCGCGAGCGCCGAGAGGTAGAGGCGCGTCTGCCAGACCGCCGCGGCGGCCGATGCGGCTTGCAGCGCGAAGTAGAGCAGCGGCAGCCAAGCGTGCGAGGTGGCGTGCGTGGACAGCGCGCGAGACGCAAGCCAGCTTCGCGCATGCGAGGCGATGATCGCGAGCGCGATCACCGCCAGCATGATCGCGGGGATGCGTGCCGACACCCGATCGGCTCCGAAACGCCCTCCCAGCAGGAAGGTCTCCCATTGCAGCAGCGCCATGCCCACGAAGAACGCGTTCTCAGCACGCGGCAGCCACGCGGGCAAAGCCTCGCGACGCGGGCGCTCGAAGAGTCGCAGCACGCCTGCGCTCTGCCGGCCGACGTGGAAAAAGTCGAAGAAGCGTAGGCTCGAGAACACAGCCGCCGCGAGCTCGACGTGACGCGCGCGAAAGTCGGTGGCCGCGCTGAGCGCGTAGAGCCCGAGAATCGCGGGCGGTGCCGCGAAGTAGATCAGCCGGTTGCGCGTGCTGCTCCGGAAGTGCTCGCGGTTCTGCGCTTGCAGATAGACGGCGAGCGTGACGAAGAAATGCGTGGTGCCGAGCCCGACCACGTAAAGCAGGAACACGCTCGGGAAGAAGCCGAGAAAGTTGGGGACCACGTGCAGCAGCGCCAGCGGTACGGACAGGCAAAAGAACGCGCCGAGGATGATCACGAGCGGCGCGCGCTGTTCGAGGTAGGGCATGGCCGCAGGCTCCTGGTCTCGCGACCGTTGCAGGCTGGAGCGAGCGGCGAAAGGGGCAGGCAAGCTCACATGCCTGCGCCCGAGCTTATCCAGTCTCTGACGAGCCCGATCTCGGCGTCGGTCGTACAGACCGCGGGGCTGTTCGACACGCAGTTGGGCGCGAGCTTGGCGCCGATCGGCATGCTCTCACCGCATGCGGGCTTCGCGTGGCTGAGTTTGTCGAGCAAGAGGCTCGCGTTCGGATCGCCCGGCTTCACGCGCAGCATGCCGCTCGACGCGCACAGCGGTCCCGCGGCTGCGACGTTCACGAGATTCGTGTAAGCGGCTTGCATCTCGGCCATCGCGAGGTTGCCTTGCGCGCCGCCGTGGCACAGCACCCCGGTGCAGCCCTTGGGGATGAGCACTTCGTTCCAGACGCGGCTGAAGGTCGGCGGTCCGACCATGCTCGGGCCGGCGTCGAGGCTCGCGCCCGTGCCCGAGAGCGTTGGGGCCGAGGGGCTGCCCGTCATGCCCGGGCCCGCGTCGGGGCTCGCGCTCGTGCCTGCGCCGCCCGACGCGCTGCCACCGGTGATGCCCTTCGGCGTCGAGGTCGCGCAGCCCCAGGCGACGGCGGCCGTGAGCCCTGCGATCGCCACCGCAACCAAGGCTCGCGAGGTCGAAACTGCCCAGCGCTGCCCCATCCTCCCATAGCTAGCACCGGCTTCCGCTCAATTCAATAACACAGTTACTCAGTTGCTCATCGCCACGTCCTCTGGTACGAGAGTCTCGTGGGCGCGCGCCTTCCGGGCACGCGCATGGGTGGTGCGGAAGGAGCGTGGTGTCATGGCTAAGAGTCGTTTCCCGTGGCTGAAGCTGCAGCGGAAGTCGCAACCCGAGCTGCCCGAGCGGCCGCCGATCTGGCTCGGGAACCGATCGAACGGTGAGTACTTTCACGACCAGACATCGGCCGAGCGTCTCACGCATCGCCTCGTGATGCAGCGTGCGGACGAGCAGGCGCGAAGGCTCGGGATCGACCGGCGCGAGTTCCTCGCCAGCTCGATGGGCATGTTCACGACGCTTGCGGTCATCAACCAGGTGAGCGGCTGCAGCGGCAAGTCGGGCACCGGCATGACGAAGATGTCACCGGCGGACGTCGCTGCGACGATGCACGGCGGCTCGGGCGCAGGCGGCAGCACGCCAAACGCGGCGAGTGGTGCGAACAACACCGGCATGAGCCCCGGCTCGAGCAGTGGTGCGAGCGGAGCCAGCGGGGCCGGCACCGGCAGTGGTGCCGGTGGTAGCAATGCGAACGGCACGGGCGCGGGCGGCAGCGCAGGCATGGGCGCGGCGTCGGACTGCCCGTACGTGGTGCCGGTCGAAGCGACCTGCGAGGACACGGACCTGCTGAAAGGCAAAGACTTCATCTTCGACATCCAGACCCACAGCTTCGACAACGGCGAGTGGCGGATGAAGAACAGCGTCTACAGCAACTTCCTCAACCTGCTCGCGACCTGCACCGACGCTGGCAACGATCGCCTCGGCTGCTTCGACGAAAAGCACTACGGCAAGTACATGTTCGTCGAGAGCGACACGACGGTCTCGGTGATCACCTCGTGGCCGGCGCAGCTCTGCACCCAAGACGTGCAGATGGCATGCGGCCTACCGCTGTCGAACGAAGGCATGCGGAAGCTCCGCGACGACATCAACATGTTGCTCAAGTCGCAGCGCGTCGTGAATCAGATCCAGGTCATGCCGAACGACCGCTGGGAGCTGCAGCAGGACGTGATGACGATGGCGGGCACGGACCCGGCGTGGAGCGCCGTGAGCTGGAAGGCCTATCCGGCGTGGGGCCCTGCGCCATCGGGCATCGGCGGGACGGGCTACTTCATGAACGACGACGTGGGCAAGAAGTTCATCGAGCACGGGCTCGAGCTCGGGATTCCGAACTTCGCGATCCACAAGGGACTGCCGATTCCGGGCTTCGATGTGGAGCACAACCAACCGATAGAAATCGGCGATGTCGCCAAGGCCTACCCCGAGGGCAACTTCATCATCTATCACTCGGGCATCGGCGCCGGCACGAGCAGTCTGGTCGGGCTCTCGAGCGTCGAGAATCACCCGTACGACGAGAGCGTCACCGAGCCGCGCATGCACCAGGGCGCGGACCAACTGATCGCCTCGCTCCGCCAAGCCGGCATCGGCCCGGACAACAACACCAATGTCTACGCCGAGCTCGGGAGCGCGTGGAGCAACGTGATGAACGATGCGTCTGCGGCGCAGCACTTCATCGGTAAGCTGCTCAAGTACGTCGGCCCCGACCACGTGGTCTGGGGCACTGACTGCATCTTGTACGGAAGCCCGCAGCCGCAGATCGACGCCTTCCGCATGTTCCAGATCACGCCGGAGTTTCAGCAGATGTACGGCTACCCGGCGCTGACGCCCGAGATCAAAGCCAAGATCTTCGGCCTCACGGCCGCGAAGATCTTCTGCGTGGATCCCGAGGCCAAACGCTGCGCTGCGGCCGCCAGTACGTTTGCCCAGGTGCGCCAGCAGTGGGACTCGGAATTCGGCGAACGGCGCTGGGCGTTCCAGCGACCGCTCGGCCCGACGAGCCGACGCGAGTTCTTCCAGCTGGCACGCATGGCCATCGCCCGTCGCCAGCCGGGCGCTTAGCACGCGGAGCCGGCTATCGAGCCCCGGACGCGTCGGAGCGGGTCCGGGCTCAGCCAGAGTTTGCGCAGGTAAACTGAAGCAGTGAGTAACGCAATTTTGGACCAGGGTGGACAAGCCAGGAGGGTAGGCGGATGAGCAGATCGACGACGACAGCGACTCTATTGATTGCGCTCGCATTCGGCTGCGGAAGCGAAACCAAGGCCAAGACCCCGGCCACGTTCGGCCCGGGCTCGACGGGTGCCGGCGCCGGAACGATGACGATGACTCCCACGGGAGCGAGCCCAGGCTCTCCTGGCACCGCCATGATGCCTGGCACGAGCAACCCAGCGGGCAGCACCGCGGGGATGGGGGCCATGGGCCCTTCGGGCGGCATGGGTCAGGCCGCGGCAGCGGGCGACGGCGGCGCGAATCAGATGGCCTGTCCGAGCTGTCCGATTCCGAAGAATTGCCAAGGCCTCGCGCTCGAGGGCATGAAGTACAGCCCGGGTGGCAGCGTGCTGCCGAACAAGTGCGCGCCGTTTCACGGCACGGTCAACAACCCGTACGCGATCCGCTGCATCGACGCGATCCCGGGCTTCAAGACCAAGTTCCCGGGCGACGAGTTCTGCATCCTGCCGCCGCCTCCGGATCAGGGACTGCAAATCGGTCTGCACCCGCAAGGCGATGTAGACACCTACTGGAAGCAGATGTGGGCCGGTGATTTCAGTGGCTACGACAATCCACCGGCCACCTGGGTGCTGATGCCCGGCGACGAGGTCACGCAGAACTACATCGCGACCGCGACCAACAGCCAAGCGGAGAACTACTACCGCACGTACTTCCGCATGCGCACCGGCTCGCATCACAACATCGTGTCGATGCACATGTCCTCGACGCCCGACGGCTGGATCTCGAACGGCGGCGGAGAAGCGTTGCCCGGACCGTTCGACCTCACCTCAGGCACGTTGATCGGCATCTTGGGCGGCCAGCAACGCCCCGACGACGGTACACCGTCCACGCTCGAGAAGCCGCCCGAGGACGACGGGCTCTACTTGGTGTTCCCGGCTGCGCCCCGAATCATCTTCAACATGCACCACTTCAACATCACGAACGGGCCGGTGCTGCGAGAAGGTTGGTCCAACATCTGGTTCGAACAAGACGCCAGGACGCTGGCCAGTTGGTACATGGGCATGTCGCCGACGGAGATCATCGGCTTGAGCGTGCCGGCGGGCACGACCGCGGACCTGCACTATTCGTTCTCGATCGGCAGCGAGACGCGGCTGCTGCGCGTGTTCGGGCACCGGCACTTCTGGACGCCCAACTTCAGCACCTGGATCGAGCGCGCCGCCGGCGGCGACCCGGAGCCGATCTACCAGTCGTTCGATTGGTTCGACCAGCCTACGTACCGCTACGACAGCGTGGTCAAGAACCCGGCCTTGGACCCGGCCGCGATGGCCGACGGCGCCGTCTCGGGTGATGTGATGTTGCATCCCGGCGACAAGATGCACTTCAACTGCCACGTCGTATTCACGGATGCGCGCGCGGCGACCGACATGCACGCACCCAGCCCCGAGAAGATCGGCACGCTTCGCTTTGCGAACGAGGCCTTCAACGGCGAGATGTGCATCCAGTATGGCAATGCCGTAGGTTCGATCGGCTTACCCGCGGACGACACCTCACCGGTACCGGACTTCGCCAAGCTGGTGCGCTGACGCGGTGGTGCGCTGGGGCGATGTGATGGCGCGCAACGGCCTGCCGAGCCGCGAGCTCGGCTGGGATCGGCCCTTTCACATCATCCGCCGCACATTCCGAGACACCAAAGACCGCTCGACGATCTGGGACGGACATTTCGCGGGGCGCGAAAAAGAGGTCTTCATCGTGCAGCAGATCCACAATCTGGCGGGCGTGCCGAAGAACGGCTTCAAGGTCGGCTTCTTCCCTCTGCCGCTGGCGCGCTGCAGCGCCTCGCCGGCGCGCGTCGTGGCGTTCGTGGGGAGCTGACATGGCGCGGCGTATCGTCGACCTCTCCATCGCCATCGAGATGGACGTGCCGTCCGATCCGCCCGGCATGGAGCCGAAGATCAGCTACACGCGGCACAAGGAGTCCGTGCCTGCGATGGCAAGCTTCTTTCCAGGCCTCACGGCGCAAGACCTGCCCGACGGCGAGGGCTGGGCGACCGAGCGCGTGCAGCTGTCCACGCACAACGGCACGCATATGGATGCGCCCTATCACTTTCACTCCACCACCAACCGCGGCCGCACGCGTGCGCCGTCCATCGACGAGACACCGCTGGAACAATGTTTCGCGCCGGGCGTGAAGCTGGATTTTCGCGGCCTGCCGGATGGCTATGTCGCGACGGCCGCTGACGTCGAGCGCGAGCTCGAGCGGATCGGTCACGAGTTGAACGCATTCGAGATCGTGGTCGTGAACACGCGCGCCGGCGAAGCGTTCGGCACGCCCGAATACATCCATGCCGGCTGCGGCATGGGCCGCGAGGCGACGCTCTATCTGACCGAGCGCGGCGTGCGTGTGGTCGGCACCGACGCCTGGTCCTGGGACGCGCCCTTCAGCCACACCGCCAAGAAGTGGGCGGCGACGCGCGATCCCAAGATCATCTGGGAAGGTCACAAGGCGGGTCGCGAGATTCCCTATTGGCAGATGGAGAAGCTGGCGAACCTCGCTTCGCTGCCGCCTTCCGGATTCGAGATCGCTTGCTTTCCCGTGAAGATCAAAGGCGCCTCGGCCGGTTGGTCGCGCGTCGTCGCGATCTTCGAGGACTGACACCATGTATCTGAAGACGCCCCGCATCGCGCCGGTGCAGCAGACCGAGTGGTCGCCCGCTCAGCGCGAGGCCCTCGAGCCCTACGCCGCACGCAATCAGCTTTTCAACATCTACACGACGCTCGGGCGCGTGCCTGAAGCGCTGAAAGCGTTCGTGGCCTGGGGCGGGTTCGTCTTGCGTCAGTCGAGCTTGCCCGAGCGCGAGCGGGAGTTGCTGATCCTGCGCGTGGGCTGGAACTGCCACTCGGGCTATGAATGGGCGCAGCATGCGCGCATCGGGCGTGGCGCCGGTCTGACGGCGGAAGAGCTGACTGGCATCAAGCGAGGCCCGGGCTGGGAGACATGGTCGGAACACGATCGTCTGCTGCTCGACGCGGCCGATGAGCTCAGCCATTCGCACTTCATCTCGGACGCGACCTGGAACGCCTTGGCGCAACGCTGGAGCGAGCGCCAGCTGATGGATGTCGTGTTCGTGGTCGGCCACTACACGCAGGTCTGCATGATCTTGAATACATTCGGGGTGCAGCTGGATCCGATCCTGCGCGCCGATCCAGACCTCGAGCCCGACGCGCCAACGTGAGAACGCGGGCAATGACCGAAGAGCAAACCGAACGACTGACCCAAGCCCAGCGCCGCCACAACACGCGCGCTCGGTTGCTCGCCGCAGCCACCGATTTGTTCAGCCAGGCCGGCTATCACCGCGCGCAGGTGATGGACATCGTCACCAAGGCCCATGTCAGCGCAGGCACGTTCTACCGCTACTTCGACGACAAGCCGGGCATCTTCTTCGCGATCGTCGAGGAGCTCGGTGGGCACGAGGTCGAAGAAGCCCGCAAGGCCGGCGCGATGATCTTGCAAGCGCCCACCTTCGCGATCGCCGTGCGCAACATGGTGCAGTTCCTCGAGCGGCATTTCGAGCGCGTGACGGCGCGCGCAGCCCTGTACCGAGCGCTCACCAACAGCGGCGTGGTCGACGGCCGGCGCGATCACGCGTGGGCGATGAACGAGCACGTGGCTCAAGCGCTGGCCGAGCAGCTCCGCAAGAACGGGCCCAAGGACACCGAAGATCTGCAGAGCCTCGCGCGCATGATGTTGGGCGTCTCGTCCGAGCTCCGTTATGCGATGATCCAAACCGGTAAGCCGACCGCCGCGCAAGCCGCGCGCCTGGTCACGCGGTTTCTGCAAGGCGCGATGGCCGCGTACACGACCTCGTGCCCGCGCTACCCCGGCGTGCACAGCGACGAATGGCGCGAGAGCCTC
>JBIOJD010000154.1:0-8582 GCA_044450485.1 Polyangiales bacterium
ACCCGATCCTCGTGCTGCACACGGCGACGCGGCGAATCCTCGAAGGCGTCCTGCGCCAGGCTCAGCAAGCGCAAGCCGAGGCTCTGAAGCAGCATCGCTCGGAGCTCGAGGCCGCGGCGGCCAAGTGGCACGAAGACTCGAAGCGCACCGCATCGGAGTTCCTTCAGCACGTACCGGTCTCCATCGCCTCAGGCGTGAGCACCGAGCTGCGCAAGGCCGCCTCGACCGCTGTTGGGGAGCTCGAGCAGGCGCTGCAACGGCATAACAAAGCTCTGTCGCGCGCGACTCTAACCTGTGCGCTGTCGGCTGCGGTCGCTGTGCTGGCAGCCGCGACGTTCGTATGGGCGAGCCTTGGCACTCCGCATCGCCCGCAAACGCGGAGCGAGGATGTCGCGTGCATCGCGGGGACGGCGCCATGCAAGTAGCCGTCGACCCCTGCGACCGGACGACGGCCTACGCAGACCTGCGGGAGCAAGAGTCGCTCACGGACGAGGTTCGCTGCAGGGCGATCGGGCGGGCCCGGGAGCTCGGTGCCACGCACGTCGAGTTCTGGCGACCGCCGTATGGGCAGGGCGCCGATCGCATGGAGGGCTTCCTCGAGCTCGCTCGCGTGTCCGCCGCACCGGAGCCGGAGAGCAAGGCCGGTGAGCTTGCCGAACACCGCCGTGGGTCCCCCGCTGGAAAGTGAGGCTAAACGATCGTGACCCAGCCTGCGCGCACGCTTCCGATCGACGCCACGGAATTCCCGGAGTACCGTGGTATGGAAGGCGGGCCACCACCGGGCGACGGGCGCGCGCGCGCGCGATTCGTGCAGTTCCTGAGTGACCTGTACTGGGATTGGGAGCGAGCCCAAGAACCGTGCGACTCGAAGGTCAGCGAATAGCGGTCTACTGCCGGTACAGCACCGACAAACAGAACCCGCGGTCCATCGAAGACCAGCTGCGGGTCTGCCGCGAGCACGTCGAGCGGCTGGGCGGTTCGTTGTCGGACGAACTCGTGTTCACCGATGCAGGCGTAAGCGGCACGTCTCTCATTCGGCCGGGCTTCCAGGCCATGCACGAAGCGGTGCGCATGCGACGCGTCGACGTCGTGGTGACCGAGGACCTGAGCCGCATTGGCCGCGATGTCGGCAACAACGATCGCGTGTTCAAGCAGTTCCGCTCGTGGGGTGCGCGGCTGCTCTCCGTGAACGACAGCATCGATAGCGCCGACGAGAACGCGAAGTTCTTCAGCACGATCAAGTCGGCGATGGCTGAAGGCTACATTGACGAAATCAAGAAGCGCACGCGCCGCGGCCTGCAGAGCCTGCACCTCGCCGGCATGCACACGGGCGGTCGTGTCTTCGGTTATCGGTCGACGCCGGCGCCCGACGGCAGCGGTCGGAAGCGGCTCGAAGTCGACGATGCGCAGGCCGCAATCGTACGCCGCATCTTCACCGAGTACGTTGCCGGCAATGCGATGCGCGCGATTGCCGAACGCCTAAACGGCGACGGTATCGAGAGCCCACGCAGGGGAAGATGGACGCATCTCACCCTGCGCGCGATGCTCCGAAACGAGATCTACGTCGGCCGCGTCGTATTCAACCGCCGACAGTGGGACCGCGACAGTGAGACCGGGAAGCGCCGCAAGACCGAGCGGGCGCGGTCGGAGTGGCGTTGCACGGAACGTCAGGAGCTACGCATCATCGACGTCGAAACGTGGGAAGCGGCCCAGGATCGCGCCCGTACGGTGGAAGTCACGTACCGTCAGGGCGCGCGCCCGAAGCGAGGCTATCCGCTCTCCGGGCTGCTCGTGTGCGGGACATGCGGTGAAGCGCTAACCGTCAACGGTGGCGGCCGGTACTACGCCTGCGGTGGTCGAAAGAAGGGGCACGGCTGCGCGAACCGCGAGTCCTTCCGTGAGCAATCGCTGCGCAGGTGGATCCTCGACCACATCCGCGATACCGCCGGTGCGCCGTCGCTCCTTGAGGAACTGCGCGCGAAGTGGGCCGCATCTACTGGCGACCGAGATCGTGCGATCCGCGCCGAGCTCGCCGAGCGTCGTGCGGCGCTCACCCGAACGGAGACCCAGATCTCCAAGCTGCTCGATCTCATGCTCGAAGGCAGCGCAACGCCGAGCGTCCAGGCGAAGCTGCGGGAAAAGGAAGACCACGCCGAGCTCCAACGCGCGACGATTGCCCGCCTTGATGCCGAGCTCGGTCGCGTTCCCGTGCTGCCGTCGACCGACCGCATGATGAAGTTCCTGCGAGCGCTGCCCGAGGCCGTGGACAAGCGCCCGGACGAGGCGCGGGAGGTGCTGCGCGCGGCCCTGGTCGGGCCGGTGAAGTGCTTTCCGGCCACAACACCTGGCGAGGCGTATCGGATCCGCTTCGATCTCGACCCGAGCTTCCTGCTCGAGACGACGAAACCCGCTCCGGGGTTAGCCAGAGCGGGTTCCGCCAGAGGTAGTTGCGGGGGCCGGATTTGAACCGACGACCTTCGGGTTATGAGCCCGACGAGCTACCAGGCTGCTCCACCCCGCGATGAGTGGACGGGAAGCATACGGGGCGAGCGGCGCCTGTCAACTCGTTTGAGCGCGGCGTTTCGGGGGAAGGCGCGTGCGGGCACGGGCGTGCCGCGGCGCGGGGGCGGGCACAGCGTCAGCCTCGGACGCGTCATGGGCCTTACGCCGACGAGCGCGCGCCTGCTCATACTTGTCGCGCTTGCTGGGGTTTAGGTACTCGCGCTTGAGCGTGGCGACCTCGCCGTCGGTGAGCTGCCGGTGCTGGCCGGGGCGCAGCCCGTCGACACTGAGGCCGGCGAACGAGAGTCGGAACAAGCGCATCACGCGATGGCCGATCGCTTCGCCCATGCGGTGGACTTGGCGGTTCTTGCCCTCGGTGATGGTGATCTGCAGCCAGGTGTTGCCGCGCTCCTCGTTGACGACGAAGAGCTCAGCCTCGCGGGTCTTCTCGCCACCGTCGAGCACGACGCCGGAGCGCAAGGCCTGTAGCTCTCGCAGCGAGAGCGGCCCCTTTAGCTTCGCGACGTAGACCTTGGGCACCTGCTTGCGCGGGTGCAGCAGCGCCTGAGCCATCTCGCCGTCGTTGGTCATCAACAGCGCACCGCTGGTGTGGTAGTCGAGCCGGCCGACGGGAAACACGCGCTCGGAAATGCCCTTCATCAGGTCGGCCACGGTCGCTCGCTGCTCGGGGTCCGACAGCGTGGTCACCATCTCACGCGGCTTGTGCAACAGGTAGTAGACCGGGTGCTCGGCCACGACGCGCTTGCCGTCGACCTCGATGCGATCGCGCTTGGCATCGGCCTTGACGCCGAGCTCGCGCACCACGCGACCGTTCACCCGCACGCGGCCCTCGGTGATCAAGCGCTCGGCGGCGCGGCGTGAAGCGACACCGGCAGCGGCAAGGACTTTCTGGACGCGCGCGGTCGCCATGGCCTGCTCTGCGTGAAGCCGGGGCGGCGCGCGCGCGCGGCCCTACTGGCCGGCCTTTGCGCTCGAGCCTGCCGTCTTGGTGGTCGTCTTCTTCGCGGCCGGCTTGGCGGGCTGAGCGCTCGCCGACGCGCTCGCGGTCTTCGCGGCGGCGCCAGCTTTGGTCGGGGCCTTCGCAACGCTCTCGGCAGGCGCAGCGTCCGTGGGCGTGGCGGCGGTCTCCTTGGCGGCATCGGCCTCGGCTTGCTGGTCTGCCTTGCTCTTGAAGCCGAGGTCGCGGTCCCAGCGGTCCACGCGTCCGTCGCCGTCCAGATCAGTGCCCATGCGCACCATCTGGTTGTCTTCGTAATACTCCCAGCGATCCGGCTTCCACTGAGCGGCGGTGCTGTGGCCCGACATGTCGCGCTCGGCCCTTATCGGTTTGCCATCGTCGTAGAAGATCTTGGTGTCGATCTTGCCGTCGTAGTTGCCGTCGAGCTCTTCGCGCACCACTTGGCCGTTCTGGTACACGAGCAGCTGGTCCATCTTGCCGTCGAAGTTGCGATCGGCTTCTTCGCGCAGCGAGCGGCCTTCATCGTCGTAATAGCGAATCACGTCCTTCTTGCCGTCGCCGTTGACGTCGGTCTCGCGGCAGATGAGCACCAGGCGTGTGTCGACGCCGCCCTTGATGCTCAGGAAGACTTTGCGGACATCTGGCACGCCGTCGCCGTTGGTGTCGTACTCGCTGACCTCGCGGTCGGGCTTGCTGGCGTCGCAACGCTCGCCGCCCGAGCCCTTCAGGTCTGCGCTCATCGACTGCGCGCGATCGGGCCCGGTCGCAACCTTGGGCTTGCTCGAGCCGCAGGCGCACAGCGACAGCAGCACGAGCGCCGGGCTGAAGCGAATGAGTGCGCGTGAGCTCACGGCTTGCCTCCGGTGCTCGCAGCGGGCTTGGGCGCCGGGGCAGCGGCAGGCGCCGCGGCTTTCGTGGTTGCGGGCGCTGGCTTCGAGGCAGGCATCGCAGCCGGAGCCGCAGTGCTTGCGGGTGCGGCAGGCGGAGCCCCGGTGCTGGTGCTCGGAGCGGCCGCAGGTGCGGCAGGCGTTGCGGGCGCCGCCGGTGCGCTCGGTGCGGGTCTCTGCGCCAGCGGTCCATCGCAGCCCGCAGGCTCCGGCGCGGTGCCCTCGGCGCTGAAGTCGCTATCTTTGTGATCGGGCTTGCCGTCGTAGTTCGAGTCGTACTCCACAGTCGTGAGCCGACCCGCCTGATACGTCTCCCAACGATCGGGCTTGCCGTCGTTGTTCTCGTCGTACTCGACGGCCGAGAGCAGCCCGAGCTTGTATTGCTCCCAGGTGTCCACGCGCCCGTGATGGTGTCGCGAGCGCTCGAGGCGTCCGATGTATGCCCCGTCGCAATACACCCACGTGTCGATCAAGCGATCGAAGTCCGTGTCGAGCTCGCGCCGCACCACGCGCCCGGCGTCGAAGAACGATTGCTGGTCGAGCCGGCCGTCGAAATCGAGGTCGTATTGCTCGACCGCGATGCGGCCCTTGTCGAAGATGCGCGTCAGGTCGATGTGGCCGTCGAAATTGAGATCGACCTCGTCGCATTTGGGGACGCTGCCATCGAACACATGGCGCAGGTCGGCCAGGCCGTCGCCGTTGACGTCCTCGAGCTTCTCGGGGCTGCCGTCACACGAGTCGCGCTTGAGCGGCTCGAGCTTGCGGGCCACGAGCTGACCGGCCGCGGGCTTCTGCGAGCCGCCGCAGGCCAACAGGCTGCAACTGCTCAGAATCACGATGGAAACCGCGAGCCACCTGCGCATTGCGTGCAAGCCTCCCCCGCTCGGTGCGGCGGCCGGATCCCGCGGAAGACGCGAGAGCGCGCATCATACCGGGGGCCCCTAGGACCTACAAGTCCGCTCTAGATTGACAATATGTATGGTGGCATGTACGTTCACACCCAGCGAAAGGGCGCTTCCGGGCATTCTGCTTGCGGTGAAGCGGTGAACATGGCGCGCAAGAAGATTTCGACGACGATCTACATCACCTCGGAGCAGAACGAGCGCCTCAAGCTGCTCCACGATCGCACCAAGGTTCCCGTCGCCGTGTACATCCGCGAAGGCATCGATCTGGTGCTGGAGCGGCACCAGACCGAGCTCCCGGGTCAGCTTCCGCTCGCCGCCGCGGCCAACGACTCCAAGAAGTAGGCCGGCAGGCACAGACGCATCGCGCCGCGCGCCTGGCGAAGGCCAGGCCCCGTGGTACACAGAGCGCCTCGCGCGCCTGGCTTCCCATGACCGATGATGCACGCAGCAAGATCCGGAATTTCTCGATCATTGCGCACATCGATCACGGCAAGAGCACGCTCGCCGATCGCATCCTCGAGCACACCGGCGCGCTGAGCGAGCGCGAGAAGACGGACCAGTTCCTCGACAAGATGGATCTGGAGAAGGAGCGCGGCATCACCATCAAGGCGCAGTCGGTGCGGCTGCGCTACCGCGCCGACGATGGGCAGCAGTACCAGCTCAACCTGATCGACACGCCGGGCCACGTGGACTTCACCTACGAGGTCTCGCGCTCGCTCGCCGCGTGCGAGGGCGCGCTGCTGGTCGTCGATGCGTCCCAGGGTGTGGAGGCGCAGACGGTCGCGAACGTATATCTGGCGATTCAGAACGATCTGGAAATCATCCCGGTGTTCAACAAGATCGATCTGCCGAGCGCCGACGTGGAGCGCGCGCGGCGCGAGGTCGAAGAGGTCATCGGCCTGGATTGCACCTACGCCATCGAAGCCAGCGCCAAGACCGGCCAAGGTATCCACGAGATCCTCGAGACGGTGGTCAAACGCGTCCCGCCTCCCAAGGGTGACCCCGATGCCCCGCTGCGCGCGCTGATCATCGACAGCTGGTACGACAGTTACCGCGGCGCGGTGGTGCTCGTGCGCGTGGTCGATGGCTGCTTGCGCAAAGGCGCGAAGATCCGCCTGCTCGCGAGCGCGGCCGACTACGACGTGACCGAGATCTCGGTGTCCTCACCGTTCGAGCAGCCTGTGCCCGAGCTCGCATGCGGCGAGGTCGGGTTCTTCGCGGCCGCGATCAAGTCGGTGCACGACACCAAGGTCGGCGACACCGTGACCGAGGTGAAGCGCCTGGCCACGCAGGCGCTGCCCGGATTCGAGGACGTGAAGCCGATGGTGTTCGCGGGCGTGTTCCCGACCGACACCGATCAGTATCAGGACTTGCGCGACGCGCTCGACCGGCTGCACTTGAACGACGCGGCGTTTCAGTTCGAGCCCGATCACTCGGACGCGCTCGGGCTCGGGTTCCGCTGCGGGTTTCTCGGGCTCTTGCACATGGAGATCGTGCAGGAACGGCTCGAGCGCGAGTACAACCTCGACCTCGTGACCACGGCGCCGAGCGTCGTGTACCGCGTGCACTCGATCGACGGCTCAGTGATCGACATCGAGAACCCGTCGAAGCTCCCGGACCCGGGCAAGATCGAGACCATCGAGGAGCCGTACTTCAAGGTGTCGATCCACGTGCCGGGGACGTACATCGGTCAGGTGCTCAAGCTGTGCGAGGACCGGCGCGGGGTCCAGAAGGGCATCCAATACGCGTCCAAGGACCGCGTGATCATCACCTACGAGCTGCCGTTGGCCGAGGTGCTGTTCGATTTCCACGACCGGCTCAAGAGCGCCACGCGCGGCTACGCCTCGATGGACTACGAGCTGATCGGCTACCGGCCGAACAAGCTGGTGCGGCTCGACTTGCTGATCAACGGCGAGCCGGTGGACGCGCTCAGCGCCATCGTGCATCGCGACCGCGCATACCAGCTCGGGCGCCAGCTGGCGCAGAAGCTGCGCGAGATCGTGCCGCGGCAGCAGTACGAAGTCGCGATCCAGGCCGCGATCGGCTCGCGCGTGATCGCGCGCGAGACCGTCAAAGCCATGCGCAAGGACGTGACCGCCAAGTGCTACGGCGGCGACATCACGCGCAAGCGCAAGCTGCTCGAGAAGCAAAAAGAGGGCAAGCGGCGGATGAAGAACGTGGGCAGCGTGGAGATCCCGCAGGAGGCGTTCCACGCGATCCTGAAGGTGGACTGAGGCGCTTCGGAGGCCGGGCAGTCACTCGTCGAGCGGTGAGAGAAGGTGCTCGACCTCGGCCTCTGCGAGCGGCGCCGAACCTTGGCCCGCAGTCGTGATCACGGCGGAGGCCAGCTTGCGCTTCTTGTGCTGCAGGGCGAGCATGCGCTGTTCGACGCTGCCGGCTGCGATCAAGCTGTAGACGAACACGGGCTTGTCCTGGCCGATGCGGTGGGCGCGATCGGTCGCTTGATCCTGAGCCGCGGGGTTCCACCAAGGGTCGTAGTGGATCACGGTATCGGCCGCGGTGAGATTGAGCCCTGTGCCGCCGGCTTTGAGGCTCACCAGGAACACGCTCACTTCGCCCTGCTGGAACGCGCGCACCGGTCGCTCGCGATCCGTGGTCGAGCCGGTGAGCGACGCGTGGGCGATGCCGTGCTCACGCAAGCCTTGTGAGATGAGCCCGAGCATGCTCGTGAACTGCGAGAACACCAAGGTACGGCGGCCCTCGCTCTGCTGCTGTCTGAGCAGATCGAACAACAGCTCGTACTTGGCCGACTCCTGCACCAGCCGAGCCTGCTCGCCGTGAACGAGGCGCGGGTCGCAGCAGAGCTGGCGCAGCTTGGTCAGGGCCGCGAGGATCGTCACCGTCGAGCCACCGACCCCGCGCTGCCTCATCGCGCTGCGGACTTTTTCGTGGGCCGCCACGCGGATGCTCTCGTACAGCTCGCGCTGCTTGCCGCGTAGCTCGACCGGCCGAACGACCTCGGTCTTGCGAGGGAGCTCGGTCGCGACCTGCTCCTTCATCCTGCGCAGGCAGAAGGGCGCCACTTGGGCGCGCAGGGTCGCCAAACGCTCCGCATTGCGCTCTTGCTCGATCGGCGCGCGGTAGAACGCGCGAAATTGCTCTTCGCTGCCGAGCAACCCAGGCAGCGCGAAGTCGAGCAGCGACCACAGCTCGTGCAGGTGGTTCTCGATCGGCGTGCCGGTGAGCGCGATGCGCTGTTCGCACTGCAGGCCCTTCACGAGCCGCGCGGCTTGACTGCGTGGGTTCTTGATCGCCTGGGCTTCGTCGAGCACGACGCAGTGGTAGGTC
>JBIOJD010000155.1:0-8517 GCA_044450485.1 Polyangiales bacterium
GCGCGAGCGGCCGGGCTCACCACCATCATCAGCAACGGGCTCAACCCGGCAGACAACGACGCTGTGCTCGCGCTCGCGGCGCGTGAACCGATGGTGCGTCCCGCGCTCGGTTTCTATCCGGTAGACACCGTGCTGCAAGAGATGCGCGCCGCGGGAGTCGACTATCCGCGAGAAGGTGACGAGTGCTCGGCCGACGAGGGCATCGCCTACGTGCGCGATCACGTCGAGCAGGCATTTGCAATCGGCGAGATCGGCCTCGACGGCTACTGGGTGGGGGAAGCCTTCTGGCCCGCGCAGGAGCGCGCCTTCCGCGCGCTCGTCACCATCGCGCTCGAAGCCGACAAGCCGATCATCATCCACAGCCGCAAGCGCGAAGCCCGTGCATTTGAAATCCTGGAAGAGCTGGGAGCCGAACGCGTGTGCTGGCACTGCTTCGGGGGTCGCGTGAAGCTTGCGCGGAGGATCGCCGATCGCGGCCACTACTTGTCGATACCGGCAAACGCAGCGCGCTCGGAGAGCTTCACGCGGATGCTCGAGACCCTGCCGCGGGAGCGCGTTCTGCTCGAGACCGACTGTCCGTACCTGGCACCCGAGCCAGGGGCCCGCAACGAGCCGGCCAACGTGGTCGCAACCGCAGGCCACGCTGCCAAGCTCTGGCAAATGCCCGAAGAAGCGCTCGAAGCCCTGCTGGCCGAGAATTTCGAGCGACTGTTCGGCTCGCCCCCGTGACGGGCGTGCTGCGGCCTGCACAGCGAACAGGCCCCCTGCCCGGTACACATTTGCCCGCGGCTGTGATACCGCAACGTTGGGATAGGGATGGCGCATCGCAAGCGGCCGCGATGCGTGGGACGCTTTCTTGAATCGAACGAGGTAGGGCATGCCCCGGATGTCGATGGATCGCTTCGCGCGCGCTTGTGCACTGGTCTTCTTCGCGCTGCTGCTCGTCAGCTGCGGCAGCAAGAAGGGGAACGTCGATGCGGGCGGCACCGGAGGTATCTTCGGAGCGGGAGGCACGTTCGTGCCTGGCACCGGCGGAACGGGCGGCGCGCCCAGCGTAACCGGCACCAGCGGCACGCCAGCAACGCAGCCTCCGACCCAGAGCGGCGTGGCCTGCGGCAACACCAACTGCGCGGTGGGTCAGCAGTGCGTCGCCGGCGCGTGCAGGACGCCTTGCACGACCGACTCACAGTGCTCGGGCGGCACGTGCTGCAGCGGGCTGTGCACGGACATCACGCGCGACCACGGCAACTGCGGCATGTGCGGGATGGCTTGTGCACCGACCGAGGCATGCGCGACTGGAGCGTGCACGCCCGCGATGTGCGGAGGTATGCCAGGCACGCCGGTGCGGGTCGGCGGAGGTCCGCTCAGCGGAGACGATGCGGGCTTGAATGGAGACGACGCAGGCGCCTCGGGCACATCCGGCTCCTCGGCCGACGTGTTCGGCGCCAATGGCTGCCCACCGAACGAGCAGTGCGTGGCGGCCATGGCCGGAATGACCTGTCAGTGCGGCACCGGCAACGGATGTCCCAGCGATCAACACTGCGGCACCAACGGAGCTTGCGCCTGTGGCAACGGCCCCGGATGCGGCGCCGGGCAGACTTGTTGTGGAGATTCGTGCTTCGACTTCAGAAGCGACGCGGCGAACTGCGGCGCCTGCGGCCACGCGTGCCACAGCAGCGAAGTCTGTCTCGCGGGCGCTTGTACGTGCCCGAACGCTGGCGAACAGACCTGCGGCGGCAAGTGCGTGAACGAACAAACCGATGCGAACAATTGCGGCAAATGCGGCAAGCATTGCGCAGTGGGTGCGACCTGCACCGCAGGGCAGTGCACCTGTACCGCCGCGAAGGCCGTCGACTGTGGAGGCACGTGTGTCACGATCGACAGCGCCCAGCACTGCGGCGCGTGCGACACCACCTGCGATGCGCCCTCCACCTGTCGCAAGCCGACCGGCCGCAACCTCGGGTGCTATTGCGCCAACGTCAACGACGTGGCGTGCAACGGCGCGTGCGTAGCGCTCGGCACCACGCAGAACTGCGGCGCCTGCGGGGACTCGTGCTCGGCTCCAACCACCCAATGCAGCGGCGGTCATTGTGCGTGCCCGACCGGCGGTCAAGTGGCATGTGGCAATCACTGTGTCGACCTGAGCACGGGCGGCAGTGGAAACCCGATCCCGGACTGCGGCGCGTGCGGAGTCACTTGCCTGTCCGGTTCGACCTGCACCGCCGGCGAGTGCAGCTGCCCAGGCCCGGCGACGAACAAGTACTGCGACGAGGATCCCGTGACCGGCGCCACCGACGGCAGCTTCGCGTGCATCGCGGTCACCAACACCAAGAGCTGCGGCAACTGCGGCAACGCATGTGTGGACGATTCCGCGTGCCAGAAGACGGGAAGCGGCAGCACGGCCGCTGACTACAGCTGCGTGTGCATCAACACGGACGCGGGCAAGACCTACTGCGCGGGCGAAGGTTGCAAGGATGTGAAGACCGACGCCGCCAACTGCGGGTCGTGCGGGCACGCGTGCACGAGCGCACAGGCGTGCTGCGCGGGCGCATGCGTGAACACGAACACGAGCGACGCCAACTGCGGATCCTGCGCCAACCAATGCCCGTCGAACGGCTGCGGTTTCCTCGGGTTCGGCGCGTGCCACTGCAGCGCCGGCACCTGCCAGTGAAGGCTCCAGCGCCGCAAGTTTACGTGGCAACTGAGGGGTGAATCGTCGCTTCGCGACGAGAGGGGAGCGAAGCTCCCGCTCCGCGTGGGGAGGGGCCCCAGCGAATTCACTTCGCTGGGGAGGGGCGGCGCGTGCCGCCCCGAGTCACTACGCCTTTTGCGCGCGTTTCTTGATCTCGATGCCGAAGATCTTGCCGGTCTTCTCCTCGGCGGCAGCCGTCTTCTGGCGGAGCTCGATGATGCGCAGGTGACGCTGTGCGTCTTTGTTGTTCTTGTCGAGCTCGACCGCCTTGCGAAAGAACTTCTCGGCCGCGTCGTCCTTCTTCTCGTGAACCGCGATGTGGCCGAGCGCGTAGTAGGCAAAGCCCTTGAGCTGGTCGTCGCTGATCTTCTCGCGCAACGTCAGGCGCAACTTCGAGATGCCGTCGTCGTCCAGCGCGCCAGCGCGGAAACCGGCCCACGCGTAATACAACGCGTAGCGCTCGTCCTGCGGCGCCGCCTCGCACGCCTTCTTCATCAGCTCGTGGGCGCGTGAGAACTGTTGGTGGCGCAGCGCCTCCTGCGCGGCACGAAAGTGGGAGTCTGCACCCGCCCCGGGCGCCGCGACGTTCTGCGGTGTGGCAGCCCTTCGGGTCAGCGCCGCGGCTCGCATGCGCCGAAGCTGCTCGAGGTGCGTCTTGGACTGAGCCTGGGCTGACGGCTGCGCTGCAGCGCTCGCTTCCGGCGGTGGAGGGGCAACCTGTTTCAAGCTCTGGAGCTCGCGACCCAAGCGCTGCAAGGTCGCGCCGAGCTTTCCGCGCGGCCGCCTTCGGCGCTCGTGCGAAGCCGGTGCCGGCGCTGCGGGTTGTGCTTGCGGTTGCGCCGGGACCGCCGGGCTCGAGATCGAGGTGGCGTGCGGAGGCTGGGCGGCCCCGCGCGCCGAGGCCGATCTGGCAGCGGCCGGTCGCTCGATCTGTTCGCCGCGGATCGCCTGCGTGCTCGAGCTGCTGTAGCTCGAGCTGGAAGACCGACGCCGGGCGGTGTGCTCTCCGCCGGGCCGTTGCGCGCCGGTCTGGGCCGACACCGCGGGCATGCGTTGCTGGGTGGTCGTTCCAGCGGGCCTCGCGGCGGAGGGACGCGCGGGCTTTTCGTCGCCGTGCGACACGCGCTCCTCGCGGACGCCGCCGAGCATGCTGTGCCGGCCGACCATGGAGCGCGTGGAGCGCACGCCCGAACGCTCCGCCGACAACGGAGCGTTGCCCAGCTCGAGCATGTCTGCCATCGCGAGCAAGCAGAGCAACTGCAAGACTTCGAGCGGATCCGAGTCACCTTGCTCGAGCAGCTCGGCAAGCGGTCGGTCCGGCCGCAAGCGTGCGAGGAGCTCCGCTTCTTGGGGATCGAGCGTGAAGAGCTCGCTCGCCTCTGCGGTCGGACGCGTGAGACGAGCATACCGAACACCGTCTCCGAGGACTTCCTGGGTGCGCTCTTCATCGAAGAACGTGCGCACGCCGACGTAGACCAGTGGCCCGATCTCGCGTGGATACTCGGAGATGCCGGCCAACGAATCGGGATCCGCGTCGAGCTCGATCCGGCACTTGCGCCATCCCACCGACTGGATCACGCGCCCGCGGATGCGGCGATCGAGCTCGGCCTCGACCTGTGCCTGGGTCAAGATCGCGAGCTGAACGGCCTGCTCACAGAAAGCCAGATCTTCGTTCTCGGCCAGCGAGTCCACCACGAGTGACGCGATCTCGACGTATTGCTCCTTCGTAATCAGACCGCGCTCGAGCAAGCTGTCCGGGATCGACTCGGCTTCGCCGAGATCCTCGACGAACACGACCTGCCCCGAGCGCATGGACAGCACGGCGCCGCCCTCGTCGTCTTCGCGCTCGATGTAGACGAGGCCGGTGAAGCCTGCGCGCGCGAGATGGCAGAGAAGGTCCGGGACCCTGCCGGACTCCACCAGCTTGTCCACATTGCCGCCCATCGCGGCCACGTCACCTGGAGCTCTGGACACCAGCCACGATCTTTGTGCGAAAGCGCCTGGTGGTCAAGCCGTATTACAGGAATTTTACCGTGTAAACATATCTAAAATTCGCCTTCGACCACCAATAAAGTCTGTCGCGGCGCTAGGTTACGCAAGATCTGCCGCCTGCCGCTCGGCCACTGGATCTGCAGCTCACGCACCGGCCCCTCGAGGTCGCCGAGGCCGAAGTGGACGACGCTCTCGGATTGGCCCAGGAACTGGGTCCCGCCGAGCAGGTCGCGCACAAGCGGGGCCTCGCCGAGCCGCCGGACGAGCGTGAGGCGCGCCCCGACACCATCGCGATTGGACGCGGTGCCGCGCAGTCGCACCCGAAGCCACGCGTGCTGATTGCCACCGTCGTTGCGGTACAGGTGCGGCGTGCCCTCGTGCTGCACCACCAGCAGGTCCTGATCGCCATCGTCGTCGTAGTCGAAGACCAACAGACCTTTGCCGTCACCTCGGTCGTCGATGCCGAGCTCGACCGCCACGTCGGTGAAGGTTCCGTTGCCGTCGTTTCTGAACAACCGCATGGGGTCTGTCCGGAACAGCGCTGCCTCCGGGTATGGGAAGTCGACGCCGTTGGTCATGACCAAGTCGAGGTCGCCGTCGTTGTCGTAGTCGAAGAAGGCGGCGCCCCACCCCCACCCGCCGTCGCGCACGCCTGCGATGTCGGTGACGTCCCGAAAGCTGCGGTCGCCCCTATTCTGGTAGAGGCGATTGCCGTTCGTTCCCCAGCCGCACACGTCGCTGTCGCTGTCGCTGCACATGTAGCTCGGATCGAAGATCCCGGTGACGAACCAGTCCATGTCGCCGTCGCCGTCGTAGTCGCCGATGGCGGTGCCCATCCCGTTGAGGTCGGTGCCGACGTGCGAGAACAGCGTGCCGTCGTTGAAGGCTCCGTGGCCGTCGTTCCAGAATAGCCGGCTGGTGTTGAAGTCCGCGACCACGAGCAGCTCCGGCCAACCGTCCCCGTCCATGTCCGCGAAGGACGAAGCGAAGCTCGTGCGCGTGCCGCGCGTGCCCGCGATCAGGTCGACCCCTGCAGGCCCGGTCACGTCCTCGAAGCTGCCGGGGGACGCGCTGCCGAGGTTGTGCAACAACCGAGCGTGGCTCGGACGGGGGTCGTCGAGCGGCAATTGCACCCACTCGGTCGTGTGCAGATCCAAGAAGCCGTCGCGATCGAAGTCGCCGAAGGCCGCGCCGAAGCCGTGATGCCGGTAGTCGGAGGCCACGTCGGCGCCGAGCGAGGCGCCCTGCTCCTCGAAGTGGTCTCCCTGGTTGCGAAACAGGTAGAAGCGGTGGTCGAGCACGCTGGTGACGTACAGATCGAGATCCCCGTCGTTGTCGATGTCCGCAAACGCCGCACCGTTGCTGCCGATCCCTTCGGCCAGCCCGTAGCGGTCGGTGACGTCCTCGAAGGTCCCGTCACCGCGGTTGCGATACAACACGCCGGGCGCGTCGATCCGCGTTGCGTAGAGATCGATCAAACCGTCTCCGTCGAAGTCACCCGCGGCTGCACCGCCGCTCATGTGTACGGACGTGAACGGGCACTTCGTCGGCGTGAAGTCCTCGCAGCCGAGCAGCGTCCCAGGCGGCGCCTGCACGTAGGTCAAGCCAGCGGCGGCCGCCAGCTCGGTGAAGTGCACGGCGATCGGACTGCTGGCGAAGGGTCCAGCGTCTTGTTCCGACATTCCCGGCCGGCCGGCGTCTTTGCCTGCACCGCGCGCGGCGGGAGCGCGCACCGGATGCGCGGAGTGGCAAGCGCAAAGGGACAGCGCGACCCCGAGGCAGGCCCAATGGCGCAGCTGGGTCACCACGCCATCCTCGCTCAGGAGTCGCCCGGAGGCACGCGCAACAGACCGCGTAGTCCGAAGTCGAGCAACGACTCAGCCACCGATTCCCGAGACGGCGGCGTGCCCTTCGCGATCACCAGGTGGTGCAGAAAGACCTCCTTGATGGCGCCGATCAGGGCCGTGGCCACGATCGGCTCGTTGATCTTGCGGATGAGGCCGACGCGCGCGCCGTTCTCGAGCGCACCTTCGACCATCTCGCGCACGAAGCCGTAGAAGCGCCCGAGCTTCTCGTCGACCTCGGGATTGAGGCCGACGTCTTCGCGCAGAACGAGCACGGTCAAGTCGCGGTTGTCGAAGACCACGTCGACCACGCGCCGCACGTTCTCGTAGATCTTGCGCGTCGGGCTGGGACCGCCCGCGTCCACCACCTCCACGACCTCGATGATGCGCTGGATGAACTGTTCCATCAGCTCGAGGAACAGCGAGTCCTTGTTGTCGAAGTAGAGGTAGAAAGTGCCGCGCGAAATCCCGGCGGCTGCGATCACGTCCGCGACCGAAGTCGCGTGATAGCCTTGGCGGCTGAACAGCGCAGAAGCCGCCTTGAGGATGGTCTCGCGACGGACGCCGCGCTGAGCCTCGGCACGCGCAGACCTCCGGTCGGCGTGCTCCTTGTCTTCGGTCTTGCCGTTCACACGCATACGTCGATTGCCCCCGGAATTACGCGCAAGCGCTTGGGTCGATGATGCTCGACCTCCCCGTCGATCATGAGATCGATCGCCTCTTGCAGATCGAGCTCGACCTCGCTGGCGCGCGAGGCGACGATTTCCGGCATGTGCACGTGCGTGCCGGCGAAGATGCGAGGAAACGCCGCGAGCAATGCCAACCTGCTCATTGGCCGCGCCACGATCACGTCGAGCTGCCCGTCTGCGGTGTCGGCGAAGGGCGCCATCATCATGGAGCCGCCGGTGTAGCGGCTGTTGCAGAAGGACAGAAACAGGGCGTCCTGCTCCCACAACGGACCGTGGTCGAGGTGCATGCGGTAGCGGCGAGCGCCGAGGGTCATCGTCTCGACGACGACTGCGAGCCCGTAGCCGGCGGTGCCAAAGCGCTTGAAGCGCCGATTGGCGGTCGCGCCGACCGCGGCGACGAAGCCGGCGCTCAGCAGATTGATGTAGTAGAGCGCGCCTCCATCGTGCTCGAGGTGGACCACGTCGCAGCGCCTGCGCCGTCCGCTATGCAGGGCCTCGATCGCGTGCTCCGCGCCGCGGTCGGTGAAGTCGCGCAGGAACGAATTGCCCGTCCCGAGCGGGAGAAAGCCGAGGCACGGACGCGCCGCTTCGGCAGCACCGAGGGCTTCCGGCAGCAGGCCGTTCACGATCTCGTATGCGGTGCCGTCGCCACCGACTGCGACGAAATGGCGAACGCCGCGGGCATACGCTTCCCGAGCGAGCCTCGTGGCATCGCCCGGTGCGGCGGTGTGCACTTGCTCGACCGTGAGCCCTGCTTCCTGCAGTCGCGCGAGCGCCGCGGGCGCGAGCTTCCCGCAGTGGCCACCTCCTGCGGCTGGATTGACGATGGCGAGACGCGCTTCGGTCATCGACTCATGTCGACGGCAGCGGCTGTGCGGCCGCTTCCGTCGCTCGGATCTGACGCGCGAGCTCCTCGCGCTTGACCTTCATCGATGCAGTGCGTGGCATCTCGGCGTCCCAGAGCAGGTACGAGCCGATGCGCTTGTAGTCCGCGAGCCTGAGGTTTGCGCTCGCGACTTGGCCGAGCAGCTCGGCGGGGGCCTGTTGCTTGCGGGGGCGCACGACCAGCGTCAGCCGCTCGTGCCCGAGCCCGCGCTCTGGCCACAGGTAGCGCTCAGAGAACACGCACAGCTCTTCGCACGGGAGACGCTCGAACGCAGCCTCGACGTCCTCGGGGTACACGTTTTTGCCGCCCTCGGTCACAATCATGTTCTTGGCGCGACCGAGTAGCCGCAGGTGGCCCGACGCGTCGATCACGCCGAGGTCGCCGGTGCGGAGCCAGCCGTCGACCAGCGTCTCC
>JBIOJD010000156.1:0-8445 GCA_044450485.1 Polyangiales bacterium
CCGGTTGCTGGTCGTGCACAGCCCGGAGCGCGGCCAAGTGGGCTACTCCCGCGCGCTCGCCACCGAGCCCATCGTCATCGGCCGTGAGCCCACGGCGCAGCCGTGTCTGGTCCTGCGACACGGGCAGGTCTCGCGTGGCCATGCACGGATCGAGCCGAGCGCGGACGGCGGGCGCTATCGAATCTGCGACCTCGGCAGTCGCAACGGCACCTTCGTCAACGGCCGCCGCGTGGCCGAGAGCGAGTTGCGCGACGGCGACGTCATCCGCATCGGCAACGGCCTGCTGCTGTTCCAGTTTCTCGACCTGCAAGCCTGCGAGCGAGTGCTCGATCCGGCCGCACCTGAAGGCCGCATCGTCGGACAAGGGCACGCGATCGCGCGCGTGCGCGATGCGATCGCTGCGGCGCCACTCACTGCGCCCACGCTGATCGTGGGCGAGACGGGCGCGGGCAAGGAGCTCGTCGCGCTGGCGATCCACGAGCACAGCGGGCGGCCAGGCGCGTTCGTGCCGGTCAACTGCAGCGCACTGCCGAGCAATCTGGTCGAGAGCGAGCTGTTCGGCCACGTGCGGGGCGCCTTCACGGGCGCCGAACCGCGCAAAGGGCTCATTGGACGCGCGGAGCGAGGCACGCTCTTTCTCGACGAGATCGGCGAGATCGGCGTGGAGGCGCAGGCCAAGCTGCTACGCGCGGTCGCACTGGGTGAAGTGCGGCAAGTCGGCTCGGACAGCGGCCGCAACGTCGACGTGGGCATCGTGGCCGCGACCAACGCAGACCTCGAAGCCGCGGTCGCGCAGGGCCGCTTCCGCGCGGACCTCTACGCGCGACTGATGTCGCACATCATCGCGGTGCCACCCCTGCGCGCGCGCAGGGAGGACGTGCTGCCGCTGTGCCGTCACTTTCTGGCCTCGGCTGGCAACTTCGAGATCACGACTGACGCGGCCGAAGCTTTGCTCGCGTACGATTGGCCTTACAACGTGCGGGAGCTCGAGCAGATGCTCGCCCCGATCATCGCGCGCGTCGCGCAGAACGGTGTGCTGGAGCTGCGCGACCTGCCGCCGCGCCTGCGAGAACGTTTGCAGGATCGGTTCGAGCCCACGCCGGCTGGCGACTCGCGGGCGGTCGCGCTGCTCGGCATTCGCCGCGATGCCACCCCGACTCCGGAAGAGCTGCGCCGAGTCGTCGCGGTCTACCAGGGCAACGTGGCGCAAGTCGCGACGTTCTTTCGCAAGGATCGGCGTCAGATCTATCGCTGGGCCCACGCGGCCGGCCTCGACATCAAGTCTGCTCGCGACGACGCGGGCGCCTTGACGCTGCCGCCACGCACGAGCCCCGGTGAATTCGACAGCGAATGAGCTGCCGATTGCGCAGCGCAATTTGCCATGAGCGCCACGGATAACCAAATGAGCGGCGCGGGCGGCGCATTCACCGGGGCTGCAGGTCACACTCCAGAGCACATGCAGCGCTCACTCCAGAGCTCATTGCATGAACCCAGAGGTCCCGAGCACCGCACCGCGCTCCAACACTCACCAACCCAGACCCAGGAGATCGAAGCTGGAGCTTGCCACCCCTGGCTCTACTTCGGGAGACCGCATGAGCTCCTGCGGTTCGGTGATCGGGACCGAATGGTTCGTGCAATGAGCCCCGGAGTGACTCAAGCGAGCTGAGAGCCGGACCGCGAAAGCGCGAATCGGGGGCTTCGGGGGGACCGAATGGACGCCCGCGGCGCCGTGGGGCTATGTTAGCCGCGTGGAAGACGGCAAGCCGAAGATCCTCATCGTCGCGGACGACGAGGAGCTCCGCGCCGAGATCGTGCACCAGCTGGTCGGCCACGACTATGCGCTCGAGGCCGTGGCGGACGGCGAAGCCGCGCTTTCCTTCGTGGAGTCGAGCAGCCCCCACGCTGTCGTCGTCGGTCTCGAGCTCGCGAGCATGGGCTCGCTCGAGCTGATCGAGCGCGCCCGCGCGCTGGCCGGCGGCCAGACCGCGTTCATCGCCACCACCCGCTCGCGCTTCCCCGACGCGATCGTCGAAGCGATGCGCCGCGGTGCGGACCATTGCTTGCTCTGGCCCGAGCACCGCGAAGCGCTGTCGATGGTGGTTCAGCGCGCGATGGAGAAGCCGGCGCTCGCCCGCGAGGTCGAGCGCGCACGCGACGGCATCCTCGACGGGCTCTCGGTCAGCCGCGTCGAGAGCATCATCGGCTCGCACCCGTCGATGCAGCGGCTGCTCAGCAAGGTGAGCCAGGCCGCGCAGAGCCGCGCCACCGTGCTGATCCACGGCGAGACCGGCACCGGCAAGGAGCTGATCGCGGCCGCCGTACATGCGCATTCCAAGCGCGGACGCGGGCCGTTCGTGAAGCTCAACTGCGCCGCGCTCGCGGACACCGTGCTCGAGTCCGAGCTCTTCGGCCACGAGAAGGGCGCGTTCACGGGCGCGACCACGCGGCGCAAAGGGCGCTTCGAGCAGGCGGACGGCGGAACGCTGCTGCTCGACGAGGTCAGCGAGATCAGCCCGGCGGTGCAGATCAAGCTGCTGAGGTTCTTGCAAGAGCGCGAGTTCGAGCGCGTGGGCGGCAACGACACGGTGCGCGTCGACGTTCGCATCGTGGCTGCCACCAACAAGGATCTCGCGCAGTTGGTCGAGGATGGGCGCTTCCGCGAGGACCTGTACTACCGGCTCAACGTGGTGCGCCTCGACGTACCGCCGCTGCGCATGCGGCCGAGCGACATCCCGATGCTGGCCGAGCATTTCCTGCGTCACTATGCCGACGAGAACGAGAAATCGATCCGAGGCCTGACACAGCGCGCGACCGAAGCGCTGCTCGCGCACCCGTGGCCGGGCAATGTGCGCGAATTGCAGAACGCGATCGAGCAAGCGGTCGTGCTGTGCGAGGACGACATGGTGGACGCCGACGATCTGCCGATCGCCAGCGGAGGCAGCGAGGTCGACCCGCTGCGCCTGATGATTCCGGGCGTCACGCTCGCGGAGCTCGAACGCTTCGCGATCCTGCGCACGCTCGAGACCTGCGGCAACTCACCGACCAAGGCTGCGGCGGTGCTCGGCATCAGTCGCCGCACCATTCAATACCGCTTGCAGGAATGGGGCCTGAGCCGCTCGCCGCGAGGCGGCAAGCCAGACAAGGAAGACGAGGCGGCAGCCGATCAAGGCGGCGACGAGCGGCGACCCGCGGGACGACCGCAAGCGACCACGAGTGAGCGCCAGTAGCCGAGGCACGCTGTCGAGCGTGCAGCGCGGCTACTTCAAGAAGTAATCGAGGCTGCGCGGTTTCTTCGATTCTTCTTCGAGCTGCGAGCGGGCCGGCTTCTTCTTGGCGTCGGCATCCGGCGACTGCTCGTCCTTGCTCTCGTCGGTTTTGACCTTCTTGCCGCCTTTGGTCTTGGCCTCGGCGCCTTTGTCGCCCTCGGTCTCTTCGAGCGCAAACGACATGTCCGAGCCGCTCGCGGCCTTCTTGTCCGACGCCTTCTTGTCGGGCTTCGCGTGCTCGGCCGTCTCCTCGCCCTTGCTCGGTGCGTCGCGTTTGCCCTTGTCGGCTCGCTCGCGCGCGTCGCCCGACTTCTTGGTCTCGCTGACCTCCTCGGGCGCGCTCTTGGGCTTCGGCGCCGGCGCGACCTCGGCCTTGGCCTCGGGCGCAGGCGATGCCTTGCCCTTGGCCGAGGGCAAGTCGACGCTGCTGAACTGCGCATGCGGTCGCGCCTCGCCGAAGTAGTCGTGGCCCCAACAGTCGACTTGGCCAGACTGGCGAATCGCGCACGTGTGCACCCAGCCGGCCGCGACCGCGTAGAACTCGCCGTCGGGCGCCTTGCTCTGGCCTTCGCTGTTGCCACCCCAGCACACGAGCTTCTCGTCGTCGCGCACGCCGCACGTGTGCTCGAACCCGGCCGAGACCGCCGTGAAGTGAGCTTCGGGCACCTGCGTTTGGTGCGCGCTGTTGCTGCCCCAGCACTCGATGCGCTTGTCGCTGCTCAGCGCGCATGCGTGGTAGGTGCCGCAGCTCAGGGCCGTGAACGTCCCCGACGGAGGCGCGGTCTGACCCTTGTCGCCCGTGCCCCAACAACTGATGGTGCCGTCCGTGGTCAGCCCGCAGGTGTACGTCTTGCCCGCGCTGAGCTCCGTGAAGCGCAGCGCCGCGGGCGGCTGCCCCTGCTCCTCGGCGTTGCGGCCCCAGCACACCGCTTGCCCATCCGGTCGCAACGCGCAGGTGTGGGCATAGCCGGCTGCGATCTCGGTGAACACTCCGTCGGGCGGGCTCGCCTGAGCTCCTTCGCCCGTGCCCCAGCAATCGATCTCGCCTTGGCGAGGCTCTTCGGCGCGGATCGCACACGCGTGCTCGAAGCCAGTGGCAATGCGCCGATAGATCCCGTGCGGCGCGCGGTCCGCGTTCTTGCCCCAGCAGTACAAGCCACCGCTCGGACGAATGCCGCAGCTCTGTCCGTTGCCGGCGCTGAGCAGGGGCACACCCGGCGGTCCGACATCGACCTTGGGCCCTTCGACGGTCTCCGCCTTGGGCGAGAGCAACGCACAGCCGCTGAGGCCCATGGCCACCACGAGCGCTTCGGCCGCAGCCCGACGAGAGTCTCTTCGACGCACTTCGTTAGCCTCCCCGACCCGCGCGCAGCGCCGCACAGGCTACGGGCCGCTGGCCGGGATAGACAACCCTTGGATGTGCGGGGTCTAGCCAGCGCGGGTCTTCGCCCGCGATGTGGCCTCCGGGAAAGGCCGAAAGACCCTTGACCAGCGCGTCCCGCATCAGCCGACCCGGATGCGCTTCGATCGCGGTCGCGGGCAACGCGAGGCCGCGTAGCAGCCCGTCTCCGCCCGATGCCAGAAAGTCGCTGGTCACCACGCGGAGCTGCGTCTCGGCCGCGACCCGCTCGCCGCTCGGGCGCAGCAGTTCCACCGCGAGCTTCCCGCGCTCGCAGCGCGCGACCGCCCGCAGCCCCGAAATCGAGAGAAAGCCACGGTCGGCCTGCAAGTTGTTCGCAATCATCACCGCCAGCGTTCGCGCATCGATGTGCAAGGTCACGAACGCGTTGTCGAAGGGAAACAGCTCGAACAGTCGCCCATACGTCAACTTGCCCGCGGGTAGCCCGGTCCGCACGGAGCCGCCGTTGTTGACCACTGCGTCCGCGTCCGGAAAGTCTTCGTGCAGCAAGTCCGCAACGAGATTGCCGAGCGCGGACTCGGCCTTCTGCACGCGCGGGAGATCGCTCGTGAGCTCGACGCCGAGCGGGCGTGCTCGCTCCTTCTTCGCGCGTTCGAGGTCGTGCGCGATTGCGCGGCTCACCTTGGCGTCGCGGTCGACCTTCTTTCCTTCGTAGAGCTCGGTCGTGCACGGGGGTCGATCGACGGCTTCCTCGCACAATGCGTGTGGCTCGAAGATCCGGGCCTCGAGCACGTGCCCCTGGCGATCGAGCTGCAGGTCCACGCGGCCGAACGCGCGCCCGTTCGCGTACGCCTCGATCACCGGGATGCCGTGCACGCGGTGGGCCACGCCGTCGTGGGTGTGGCCGGCGACGATCAGGTCCACGCCCTTGCCTTCGAGCTGCGAGGCCAGCTCGAAGACCTCGGCCTTGGGATCGCAGCTCGACACGTCGGCAGGGTCGTGAAAGTCGTGACATTCGCCGCCTGCATGAACCAGGGCGATGACCAGGCTCGCGCCCTGCGCTCGCAACGCGGCCGCTTCGGTCGCGATGCTGCTGCCGAGATCGCTGAGCGAAAGCCCACCCACGTTCGCGGGCTGGGTGAGCATGAGCGCATCCTTGGTGAGCCCGCCCACGATGCCGACCTTCACGCCGTGGACCTCGCGCAGGACGGACGGCCGCACGCCCGGCACGCCTGGTGCGTCGTGCTCCTTCTGCTTCAGGTTCGCAGACACCACCGCAAAGTGCGCTTGCTTCACGCGTGCGACGAGCGCACCCAGCGGATCGTCGCCTGGCGCCGAGGGCACCGAGGCCGGACCCGCGGGTCCATAGTCGAGCTCGTGATTGCCCACCGTCGCCGCGGTGTAGCCGAGCGCGTCGTAGGCGCGAACCACCGCCGCACCCTCCCCCAGGTTCGACTCGAGCGTGCCTTGGAACATGTCGCCGGCATCGAGCAGCAGCACGGCGCCATGATCGCGCCTTCGAGCCTCGCGCAGGTTGCGCACGTAGCCACCGAACAGAGGCAGTTGCTCGATGCGGCCGTGCAGGTCGTTGGTCGAAACGATCGAAAGCGTGAACGGCGCCGTGCTGGACGTCTGCGCCGAGCTCGCCCCCTCGGCGCGGACGCTCGGCGGCGCGACGAGCAACGAGAGTACGAACAGCGCGATCGGGTGACGGTGAGCGCTCACGACCGCAAGCCTACACCGATCACCCACGGCTCGCTCGGGGGCATACCCTCACGCATGCCTCAACGAGCACACGGCTCGTCGGGCTCCGGCTCGGACCTCGGCCCGGGCTTGCCGAAGATCTGCAGGCCCCACTGCGCGTAGAGCATGAGCATCTGCTGCACGAGGCCCCGACGATCGACCGGCATGTCGCGCTCGTACGAAAGATGCATCTCCACGACGTGAACGGTCGTGCCCACGTCCAGCGTGATGTCGAGCTCCGAAGGGCGTGCGGCGTTGCGCCACCGGTCGGTGAACATGGTGGCGTCGACGCCCGAGAGCAGGCGGCCATCGAAGGCGGCAAGCGCGACGTGAGCTGCGTAGCGAAGCAACGCGCGCCCGCTGTTGTCCGGTCGGGCGGCATAGCTCGGGTTGAGGCTGAACCAGCCGAGCGTGACCTGCGAGGTCAGATCGCCACCGTGCAGCCACGCCACGGCCTCGGGGGCGACCGCCGCCAGCGAAGCCAGCCAACGCGCACGCACGTCTCCGTAGGTCTGCGAGAAGCTGCCGTGGTCGACCGGCATGTCGCGCTCGAAGCGCGCGCCGACCTCGATCGCGGTCGGCCCGAGCGGCCAGGTGCTGGTCAGGCCACTGATCACGTCGAGCTCGCTCGGCACGAGCTTGCCGAAACCCGCTCGAGCCTTATCGGTGAACAGATTGAGATCCACCGGAATCGACAGACGCGTGCCGATGAGATCGAGGTCGAGATGGGGCGCGATCCTGCCGAGCGCGAGCCCGGAATTGTTGGGCCGCGCGGCGTAGCTGGGGTTGTACAGGGAGACGCCAGCGAGCACGCTCGCGAACATCCCGAGGCCCGAGTCGTCATCCGTGACGCTGGCGCCGTGCGAGCTGCCTTGTTTGTCGAGCGCGCGCGCCACCGCCGGAACGTCGAGCGCGACGGCCAGGCACAAGACGACGGCGGCGCTCCTCTTCCTCACGCGAGCGCGGCAGCGTATCACGAGTCGCGCCCGCGCCTTGCACATCCAGCGAAACAGCCTACGCTTGCGCGCGGTTTGCGCTTGGCTTGATGAGGCGGCGGTAAGCGATGGATGCGAGGAGCGAGGGCGCTGCTCCCGGCCCGAGCGTGTGGCAGCTCGCGTGGCCGGCGGTGCTGACCAACCTGCTCCAGTCCACCGTCGGCTTGGTCGACGTCAAGGTGGTGGGCACGCTGGGAGCTGCAGCAGTGGCCGCCGCCACGGCGGGGCACCGGCTCTTCTTCGTGCTGCAAGCGACCCTCATGGCCGTGAGCGCGGGGACTACGGCGCTGGTCGCACGCGCCTGGGGCGCTGGTCGGCGCGACGAAGCCGCGCGCGTGGTCGTGAGCTCGCTGCAGCTCTCCTGCGCGATCGCGCTCGTGATGTCGGTCTTCGGGCTGTCGATCGCGGAGCCCTTCGCCAGTATGTTCGGCTTGAGCGGCGCCGCGCGAGGACTGGCCGCGATCTACATCCGCTGGATCAGCGGATTCACAGTGGTGTTCGCCGTGGGCTTCGTGCTCGGCGCCGGTCTGCGCGCCGCGGGTGACACGCGAACGCCACTCTTGATCGGCGCCGTCACCAACGTCGTCAACGTCTTGATGCTGTACATGCTGGTCTACGGCGGCTTCGGCTTTCCGAAGATCGGCATCGCCGGCGCCGCGCTCGCGGGCGGGCTCGCCTTCACCGCCGGCGCGGCGTTGACCCTGCTGCTGTGGCTGCGCGGCATGTTGCGCTTGCAACCGGTCGGTCGCGACGCGCTCGACCGCGAGCGGATGCGGAGCGTCGTGCGAATCGGCTACCCCGCCGCGCTCGAGCAGCTCGTGGTGCAATCGGGCTTCATCGCGTTCACCTACATCATCGCAAGGCACTTTGGCACCGAAGCGCTCGCGGCCTACGGCATCGGCGTGCAGATCCTCTCGCTCTCGTTCGTGGTCGGCTTCGGCTTCTCGATCGCCGCCTCCACACTCGTCGGCCAGCATCTGGGAGCCGGCTCGCCCGAGCGCGCGGCGCAGAGCGGCTGGCGCGCGCTGTTTCTGGCCGTGGGCTCGATGTCGGTGCTCTCGGTCGTGATCGTCAGCTTCGC
>JBIOJD010000157.1:0-8326 GCA_044450485.1 Polyangiales bacterium
AGAGCGCGATGGGCGGGATGTCGGCCGGGCTCTTCTCGTCGGGCTGCGCCAGGTCCGCTGTGTACGCGAACACGCGCATTCCACGCCGCGAAAGCCACGCCACCGCCGCGCGCGTGTCGAGGCCGCCCGAGAACGCGATTCCAAGCTTGGTCCCCGCAGGCGGCAGCGAGCGAAAAATGCGGCTCATAGCCTGCGCGCTCTACCATCTCGCCCGCAGGCTGTCGACCGTGCGCCAGGCGTCCGGACCGTGCTCGGAACGCGTGGACGAGGCCGCTTACTCGACGCCGTAGACCACGCGGATGCGCTGGTTGTGCGTGTCCGCGATGTACAGGTTGCCGTGCTTGTCGAGCGCCACGCCGTACGGCCGGTCGAGCAGCGCGGACTTGGCCGGACCGCCGTCGCCCGCGAACCCGCGCTTTTCGCATTTGCCCGCGAGCGTCGTGATGACGCCGCCGGCGTCGACCTTGCGCACGCAGCTGTTCTGCGTGTCGGCGATGTAGATCGCGCCCTTCTTGCCGACCGCCACGTCGACCGGGTTCTTGAGCAGCGCGGAGGTCGCGGGGCCGCCGTCGCCGTCGTAGCCGCCCTTGAAGGTGGTGTCGAAGTGGTCCGGTCCGCTGCCCGCGACCGTGCGGATGATGCCGTCCGTGCCCACCGCGCGCACGCGGTTGTTGCCCGTGTCCGCGAAGTAGAGCGTTCCGTCGTCACCCATTTCCATGCGGCCTTCGGGGTCGGCGGATTGGCCGTAGCGTTGGTACATCAGGGACTGATCCGCCGGCCCGCCGTCACCGATGAAACCTTGCGGTTTGTGCGCCGTGCACATCGGGTCCGAGGCCTCGGCCGGCAAGCAGAGCTTGCAGGTTTCGGCGCCGCTCATCGGATCGGTCGCGCACACTTGCTGCATGCCGTCCGGCACGGGCTCGAAGCGCTTGTTCGGACCGATGATGGTCGTGATCATGTCGTTCTGGTCCACGCGCCGGATCCGCTGATTGCCCTGATCCATGATCAGCATGTTGCCGTCGAGGTCGAACGCGGTGGCGGTCGGCAGATCGAGCACCGCCTTGAGCGCCGGCCCGTCGTCGCCGCCATAGTCGCGTTTGCCCGTTCCGCACAAGGTCGTGAGCAGCTTGGTATGCGGGTCGTAGCGCATCACCTTGGAGTTGTGCCAAGCCGAGAGGATCAGCCGGCCCTGATCGTCGAAGCTGACGTGGGTCGGGTGATTGAGCGAGACCGTGAGCGCGGGTCCGTCCATCACGTCGCCGACCTCGCCGATGCCGATCAAGGTTTGCACTTTGCCGTCCACGATCGTGCGGATGCGGTGGTTGTTCCAGTCGGCCACATACGGCCGATCGTCTGGACCAAACGTGAGATCCTGCGGCAGGTACAGAGAAACCTCGAGCGGAGGCACGCCGTCGTCGCCGAGCCCGGCCTCACCGTTGCCGAGGTAGCTGCAGATCACGCCCTTGTTGCCGCAGGTGGCGGGTTGTGCGGGCGTCATGTTGGTGCTGCCCGTGGCGTCCGCCGCGCAGCCGCCGAGCAGAGACAGCGCCAAGAGCACGGTCGCGAGGCTCTTCATGGCGTCACCCCTTGCTCCGGCAGCACGCGCCGGATGCGTGAGTTGAACATGTCGATCACGTACATCGCGCCGCTTTTGTCGAACGACACGCCCGGCGGCCGATCGAGCGACGCTTCTTCGGGCGGCCCTTCGTCGCCAGCGAAGGCGCGCTTGCCGTTGCCCGCCACGGTGGTGATGGTGCCCTTCTTCAGATCGATCGCGCGGATGCGGTCGTTCATCTGATCACCCACGTAGAGCCGCCCGTCCGGCCCGAACGTGAGCTTGCGCGGGAAGTTGAGCTTGGCTTTGAGAGCAGGCCCGCCGTCGCCGCCGAAGCCCGCGTCGCCCGTGCCTGCGATCGTGGTGATGGTGTTGCTGGCCAGATCGATCTTCCGGATGCGATGGTTGAGCGAGTCCGAGATGTACAGCGCACCCTTGCCGTCGAGCGCGAGGCCGCCCGCGGGCAGCGGGTTCGGGCCGGCGGGGAAGTTGAACTGCGCCATGTTGGCTGGGCCGTCGTCTCCCGCGAATCCGGCCATGGTCGGCATCCCGGCGAGCGTGCTGATCGTGCCGTCGGGATCGATCTTGCGGATGACCTCGTTGCGCTGGTCCACGACGTATTGCGTGCTGTCGTCGTCGATCGCGATCTGGCTCGGTTGGTTGAGCTTGGCCTTGAGCGCTGGGCCGCCGTCGCCGCCGAACGCGGGTGTGCTGCCACAGGTGACCGTGACCAAGCCGGTCGCGGGGTCGTAGCTGCGAAGCTTGTGATTGTGCCACGACACGAGCGTGAGGGTGCCGTCGGGCATGGTGGCGAGCTGCGTCGGGTGATTGAGGTTCACATCCGTACCGGGCGCGCCCGGAGGCGTCATGTCCGAGAGATCGTCGGGTCCGTCGCCGACGAAGTCGGTGCCGATCACGGTTTGGAGCTTCCCGGTCTTCTCCAGCTTCCGGACGCGGTGATTGTTCCAATCGACCACATACGTGCCGAGCTTGTTGTCGAGCACGAGATCGATCGGCCAGTAGAAGCTGCTCTCGGTCAGCGCGTGGCCATCGCCGTCGTACGCGAGCTTGCCGGTGCCGGCCCAGGTGCACATCACGCCGGGCGCGTCAGGACAGCCGGCTTTGCTGGCGGCGCAAGCGCTCGAGCCGAGCGCAGACAGGACCAGGAGCACGCTCCAAGAACGGACCTCAGGGAGTAGCCATCGCATCTGAAACCATCTTTCCCTTGTGCACGAGCATGCCGTCTGTCGGCGCTGGGCCATTGAGCAAGTCGCCGCCGACTGCCCAGACCCCACCGTCCGGGTCTACCCAAACGGCGTGAAAAGGGTTGGGCAGCTCGACACCGATGTCCAGCAACTTCCATGCCGAGGCGCCGCGCTCGAGCACCGTTCCGTCGTAACCCACCGCATAGCCGAGATCCGCGCTGCGCATGAACACGCCGAAGAGCTGCGTAGGCGCAGGGGCTGGCGACAGTGTGTGCCACTTTGTGCCAACGCGCTCCGCGATCACGCCACTCGCGTCTCCCCCCACAGCTACCAGGGTCTTGCCGTCCGCGGTGCCGTGCACCGTGAAGAGCCTATCGCTCGTGCCTGTGGTAGCCGTTTCGAGCGCGCTGCCGTCCCAGTGCACAGCGACGCCGTCGAGGCCCACGATCCACGCGTCATCGCCGGCGCGACCCCAGACCTTGAACAGCGACTTGCCCTGCACGTCCGCGGGCAGCATGTCGCTCGCATCGCTCCACGTGCTGCCGTCGTAATGCCACAGAAAGCCCGGCTCGGCGTCGGGCTCACCGCCCACGGCCCAGACGTCGTCCTCGGAGGCGCCCCACACCCCGTAGACCGTGGACATGACGGGCGTGGTCATCTTGGTGAACGCGCTGCCGTCGTAGTGCAGGATCGTGCCCTTGGTGCCACCCATCATGATCGACTTCGGGCCGAAGACGTGCACCCACCACAGGTCGGCGCTCGCGCCGCTGTCTTGCCGCGTCCACTGCGAGCCGTCGTAGTGCAGCACCAGCGCGCCCTTGCCGTCGCGCGTGTCGCCGCCCACGGCCCACACGTCGCTGCTGCTCGAGCCCGAGATCGACATCAGCGCCCCGTCGAGGTGCTCGAATACGAGCTGGAAGGTCTCTTTCTTCGGGCCCGCATCGCTGGTCGCAGTCGGGTGGCTCGCGCTCCTGCCGCACGCAGCGAGCGACAGAGCGCAGATCGCGACCACGTTTGCAGCGCGCACATGGCGCTCGAACCGCCGATTTTCGGAGCACGTCATCGATTCGCCATGCGTCCGCACGAAGCATAGAGGCGCGGGGACAGTGCCGCAACCGCGCGATCCAAGCGCCGATGCTGCGGCTTGAGCGCGCTGCCGAAGCGCTTCATGCTGCCGCCGCGTGTCCCAACACCCGACCGACGATCCCGAGCGCCCGTTCTTCGCCACTGCCGCCAAGGGCACCGAAGGCGCGCTGCGCGACGAGCTGAGGGAGCTGCGTTTGCCCCGGGTCAAGGCCACGCGCGGCGGCGTGTACTTCGGCGGCGATTTCGAAGCCGCCATGCGGGCGTGCCTGCACAGCCGGATCGCGGTGCGCGTGCTCGAACGCCAGCAGAGCTGCGTCGCGCCCGATGCCGATGCGCTCTACGAGCAGGTGCGGGAGGTGCCCTGGGAGCGCGTGCTCGACGCGCGCCGCACGCTCTGCGTGGACGCGCAGATCCGCGACACGGCGGTGACGAGCTCGGCCTTCGCAGCGCAGCGCGTCAAGGATGCGATCGTGGATCGGCTGCGCGACAAGCACGGCGCACGACCCGACGTGGACAAGCGCGATCCGGACGTGCGCGTGTCGCTGCACTGGGTCGGTGAGCACGCCACGCTGTCGCTCGACGTCGGCGGCGCGGCCTTGCACGCGCGCGGTTACAGACCAGAGGCCGGTGAGGCGCCGCTCAAGGAGACGCTCGCGGCCGCGATCGTGCGGCTGTGCGGCTGGGACCGCCGCACGCCGTTCATCGATCCCATGTGCGGTGCGGGCACGCTCGCGATCGAGGCGGCGCAGTGGGCGCGCGCAATTGCGCCCGGCTTGGCGAGGCCGCGCTTCGGCTTCGAGCGCTGGGTCTGCCACGACGACGCGCAGCGACGCCTGGCGGCCGGGCTGCGCGAGCATGCGCGAGGGAACGCGAAGCCTGCGAGCGACGCGCCGCCGATCTTCGGCCGCGACAATGACTCGAAGGCGCTCGCGCTTGCCCGCGACAACGCCGGTCGGGCAGGCGTGACGCTCGCGCTCAGACAGGCCGACGTGCGCGCGATCGAGCCCGAGCACGAGCGAGCGTTCCTGGTCACGAACCCGCCGTATGGCGAACGATTGCCGACGACGGCGGCGTTTTCGAGCGAGCTGGCGACGGCGCTCGCGCGACTTCGGGGCTACCGCGTATGTGTGCTGTGCCACGAGCGCGCGCTGCCGCGCGCCATGCAGCGGCGTGCCGAGCTCGAGCACGCGCTGTGGAACGGCCCGCTCGAGTGCCGGTTGTTCTGCTGGGAGCTGTGAGGGCCGCGCCCTGAGGGCCGGGTCGTTCGGCTCAGGTGCTCGATGGAGCGACCTGCTTCACATCGGCCCGTGGCTGCATCAGTTTGCCGATGCCGACCACGCTCGCAATCAGGAACGCGCCGCCGACCGCCGCGATCGCCATCCACAGAAACGGGTTCGGGTTCGGCAGTCGAACGGCGATGCCGGTCACCGTCAGATACATGAACGCATAGTTGTTGAAGAACATCGGCAGTATCTCGCCGAACGCGACGATCGAGTACACGAGGATGACCACGAATCCGACGGTCGCGAGCTCGACGCCCAAGAGCGGCGCGAGCAACCCGATGATCGGCTTCGCGAGCAAGATGAGGGCGATTCCGAAGACCCCGCCCACCAGGATGTGGGACGCCTTCTTCACGTCCATGTGCTCGACGAAGAAAAAGATCATCGCGAGAAAGGCCGGCCACGCAGGTACTTTCATCCGACCCGTGGCGATCTCGGCCACGACGATCGGCACGAGCAGATAGAGTCCGAAAATCAACCGTTGGCGATCGAGCTTCATGGTGGTTGCTCCCCTCGCCAGAGCCATTCACATGCATACCGAGCAAACGCAATGGCCCCAGATCGGGATTGCGTTGGAACCGCGTATCCGCCGAGCGCAACCTGGGGCCGTGGACCGCAAACTGGCCCCGGTGCCTGGCGCCGCCGTAGAATCCGGCGTGGACTTCGTGCTGCCGCTGTTGCCGCGCGCGCTCGAGCTCGTCGCAGGCCGCGGGCACTATGAGCGTGTGATCGCGGCTGTGCTCGCCGCCAAGCGCAGCGTTTGGATCGCGACCGCGAACCTCAAGGAGCTGATGGTCGAAGCCCCGGTGCAGATGCCGGGTCGCCGCCGCGACTATCGTTCGGTGCTGGAGCTGCTCGCGGGACTTGCCGACCGCGGCGTCGAGCTGCGCATCTTGCATGCGAGCTTGCCTTCGCGCGCGTTTCGCGAGGAGTTCGACCGGCACCGCATCCTCGTGCGCGGCGGGCTCGAGCTGCGGATGTGCCCGCGTGTTCACCTCAAGACGGTGATCGTCGACGCGGAGCTGTTGTACCTCGGCAGCGCGAACTGGACGGGTGCGGGGCTCGGCGCCAAGGGCGAGGGACGGCGCAACTTCGAGCTCGGCATCGTGAGCAACGACGAGCAGCTCCTCGATCAGGTGCAGAGCATGTATGAAGCGATCTGGCGCGGCAAGCCTTGCGCGGAATGCAAGCTGCGGCAGGAGTGCGAGGCGCCACTGTGCGACGCCGACGCGGCACGCAAGCCTGTTGCCGCAGCCGTTCCGAGCTGACTACGGCGTGCGGCGGGGTTAGATTTCGTCGATGGTTCGCTCACTGTTTCGCGGAACGGCGCGGCAGCTCGCTTCGGGCATCGACCGCGCCTTCGCACGCTCGTCGCTCGCGCCCCGCGGGCCGGCCGACATCGGGCCCGAGGACCGCATGCAAGCGCTCGGGCTGATCGAGCGCTTCTATGGTCGGCCGGAGCACTTCTCGGTAGACAGCGCCTTCTTCACCCGCCCCGAACCGATCGAGCCCAAGCTCCACCGCGTGCGCGGCATCGGGAAGGGCGGCGAAGTGCTCGATCTGCGCTGGCCGAGCGGGTTCGAGCCGCTCTGGTCGGACGTGGCGCTCACGGCGCTGGTCGGGGAGTCGCTCAGCTCGACCCCGCTCGGCGCTCGCGTCGACCGCAGCGGCAGCCTGCGCGACAAGTACCTCGGCGCGAGGGGCAACCGAACGGCCGCGGCGCGCTGGTTTCGCCACCACGGCGAGCCGCGGCCCTGCATCGTACTGTTGCACGGCTTCATGGGCGGCGCGTTCGCGCTCGAGGAGCGCGTGTTTCCCGTGCGCAAGCTGTTCGCGGGCGGCCTCGACGTGCTGCTCTTCGTGCTGCCGTTTCACGGGGTTCGTCGCGACGAGCGCCGCGGCTTGCGGCCGCCGCTGTTTCCCTCCGGCGACCCACGCTTCACGATCGAGGGCATGCGCCAGCTCGTGCACGACCACCGCGCGCTGCTCGATTACCTCGAACGCGGCGGCGCTCCGTCGTTCGGCGTGATGGGCATGAGCCTCGGCGGTTACGCGTGCGCGTTGCTTGCCACGCTCGAGCCGCGGTTGCGATTCGCCGTGCTGTTCATCCCGCTCGCTGCGATCGACGAGTTCGCGCACCAACATGGCCGCATGCTCGGCAGCGCGGAAGAGCAGCGCGCACAAGCTGATGCGCTCGGACGCGCCCAACGCGTGGTCAGCCCGCTGGCGCGGCCGTCGCTCTTGCCCGCAGCGGGCGTGATCGTGATCGAAGGCGAGCACGACATGGTGACGGGGCCCGCGCACTCGCGCCCGCTCGCCGAGCATTTTGGCGTCACGCCGGTGTCGTTTGGCGGCGGCCACCTCTTGCAGCTCGGCCGTGGCGGCGCGTTCGCACCGGTGTTCGAGATGCTCGAGCGAGCCGGGCTCTATGGACCGCCGCACCGAGCGGGCTGATGCAGCGGCTGTTCACTGCAATCGCGCTCGACGAGGCCACGCGTCAAGCCATCGAGCTCGCGCTCGCCAGCACGCGACGTGAGGCCGCGAAGCTGCCCACGTTCCGCTTTCTGGCGGCCGAGAACTGGCACTTCACGCTACAATTCCTGGGTGCGGTAGAGGACGAGACCGTGCCAGCCGTGGATGCCGCGTGCGCGGCCGCAGCGAGCCGGCATGCAGCATTCGACCTCGAGCTCTCGGGCCTGGGCGCGTTCAATTCTGTACGCAAAGCGCGCGTGCTGTGGATCGGCGTGAGCCGTGGCGGCGACGAAATGCGCGCTTTGTACGAGACCTTGCTCGTGGGAACGGCGCGGCTGGGCCTCGCGCCCGAGGAGCGCGACTACAGCCCACACCTGACGTTCGCGCGGCTGAAGCGACCCGCGAACGTGGAGGGCTTGCTCGCGCAGGTGCAGTTGCCGGCGTTGCGCATGCAGGTCACCGAGCTGACGCTCTTTCGCTCGCACCTGTCACAACGAGGCTCTCGCTACGAGGTGATCGGGCGGTACGCCCTTGGTGGAACGGCAGGCTGATCGTGCTGGGCGGCCTCGAGGGGCCGCGTAGAGCCGGGGTTCGGGACGCGCGGGCTGCATTTGCGGCGGTCGCGGAGGCCCGCTGACGTTTTCCCGCGCCGCGCAACCCGCGCTCGGACGCGCATGCCAAGCGAGAAGTTGCTCGCATGCGCTTGGCATGCGCGTACGCCCTCACCC
>JBIOJD010000158.1:0-8267 GCA_044450485.1 Polyangiales bacterium
TCAGATGAACGCCGACGGGAGCGCGTGCGCGCCGCTTGCTGGCATCGCTCCCGAGAACGACCAAGACAGCGGCGTTCTGCTGCACGATTTCGATCCCGCGTATGCGCCTGATGGCCGGCTCGTGTTCGCATCCACACGCGGTTATCTCGACGGGCAGAGCGGGCTCCGCGGTCCAACGCGCACGCCTGCGGCGCTCGAGCCGAACGCCAATCTGTACGTGTTCGACGCCTCGGCCGATCCCGCCGTGCGGCAGCTCACCTATCTACTCGATCAGGAGCTGCAGCCGAGCCTCATGACCGATGGACGCTTGATCTTCACCGCGGAGAAGCGTGCGGAGGACTTCCATCAGCTCGCGGGCCGTCGCATGAACCTCGACGGAGGCGATTACCATCCGCTGTTCGCGCAGCGACCGTCGATCGGCTTCGAGTCCGCGACCGAGATCGTGGAGCTACCAAACCGCAACTTCGCGATGGTGGCGGCGCCGCTCGATGCCCGCGACGGAGGCGGCGCCATCGTGGTGGTCAATCGCTCGATTGGCCCGGACCAAGCCGATCGCGATCCGGCCGATCGCGCGTTCATCCACTCGCTCACCGACCCCACGCCCGGCGCCTTCGGGGGCGGCAGCGGGGTGTTTCGCTCGCCCGCACCCTTGCCGAGCGGCCGCATGATCGCCTCCTGCGATCTGCAAGCATCGGACCTCACCGCCGGCTCACCGCACTACGCGTTGTGTGAGCTCGATCCGACCGGAGCAGAGGCTCCGCGACAGCTCTGGGCCGCGCCGAATCTGGTCGCGCTCGAAGCCGTCGCGGTTTACGCGCGCGCACCGCACACGTTCGTGTCGCGATCGGATGAGGTCAACGGCAGCACGCGCGTCGACCCGAGCCAGCAAGACGCGATCGTGCACTATCTCGACTATCCACTGCTCTCCACGTTGCTGTTCTCGAACACGCGGATCGGCCGGCCGATCGATTCGCGCGTGGCTGGGCTCGAGCTGTTGAGCCCGAGCCCTCCGCCCATCTCCGCGCAGAGCTTCGACGGGATCGGCTCGGACGTCGTGCAGGACCGCTACGGCCGCTTCTATCAATCGCTGCGCTCGCTCGGCAAGGTGCAGGCCGATCTCGACGGCTCGCTCAGGGTCTCGGTCCCGGGCGGGACACCGCTCACGCTCGCGCTGCTCGACAAGGGCGGCCAGGCGCTCCAGTTCAACAGCGGAGCTCCGTTCACGGGTCCGATGCGCCAGCGCGAGGCCACCCAGTTCTATCCCGGCGAGCGCGTGAAGCAGGCGATGCCGCGACGCTTCTTCAACGGTCTGTGCGCGGGTTGTCACGGATCGATCAGCGGGCGCGAGCTCGACATCGGCGTGTCTGTCGACGTGCTCACCTCGGCCTCGCGCACCATGGCCAGTGACGAATTGCACGAATTGCGATAGACCCGGAGCCGCGCGCGTGGCGGTGGGACGACCCTGCGCGTGCCGCGAGACTGACGGCCGATGCCTCTTCCGACGCTGGTTTTCTTCGGATTCGCAGTCGGCGCCGCTGCCGCGTTGCTCGCTGCCACGGAGCTGCGACTGAGCCCGCGGCACGCGATGATGACGGCCAGTTTCAGGGCTTTCGCGCTCTTTCTCACGCTGGTGTTGTTGCCGGTGTCCGTGTACTTCTACGTGTTCCACGGGGACTGGTTCTTGCTCTACGCGGTCGACGTGCGCCGCATCCCCTCCGCAGTGGCGCTCGTGGGGTTCGTGGCCGAGGCTGGGGTCGGCGTGCTCGGCTTTCTGCTCGGGGCCGCGCTCGCCCGCAATCAGCGCAACGGCTTCGGGTACGGCATCGCCAGCGCCGCCTGCTTGCTCGGGCTCTCGGTGCTGGGGTTGTGGCGGGATCGGCTGCTGCTCGTGGGGACCTTCGCCCAGTATCGGGGCAATTTCGGACTCCGCGCGTACGGCGGTGCTCTGATGGAAGCCGGTTTCGCGCTCGGCTTGTTGTTGCTTTACGGCGCGACGTACCTTCTGGTGCGGATTCGCGTGGCTGGGCGCAGAGCCTGAGCTGTAGTGCAAATTGACTGGCCCGGAGGCGGGCTGATACGGTTTTCGGCGGAATTGCCGATGCGCCTTGGTGGCCGTAGCAGCGTGGCTCTCCGGGTCCTTTTGGCCGTGCTGGCGCTGGTCGCGTCCGGTTGCGGACCGGTCTTGTACACCTCGCACCTGCGCTCGGCGGAGCAGAAGCTCGACCAAGCGCGCGACGAGAACGCCCGCTGGTACGCGCCCTACGAGTACTACTTCGCCGAGGCCCATCTCGATCAAGCGCGGGAAGAGGCCGCGCAGGCACAGTACGAGGACGCGGTTCGCTATGCCGACGTCGCCGAGCAATGGAGCGAACGGGCGCTCGCGATCACCCAACGCAGCCGGCAGGCGGACCGATGACCAAGCGCCCCAGACCCGGTCGCGCGGGCTGCTTGCTCGCGTTGCTCTGCGCGAGCGGCTGCGCGCGTGCCAATGACGTCTCCGCAGGCATCGAGCGTGCGCAGCGCAGCCTCGACCAGGTGCTCGGCGCGGGCGGCTACGTGTGCGCTCCCCGTGAGCTTGCGCTCGCACGCGCACACCTCGAGTTCGCGCGCACGGACCTGCTGCAGGGTGAGCCGGGTCGCGCCGAAGAGCACCTCGAGGAAGCGACGCTCAACGCCAGCGCGGCCGCCCGGCTGAGCCCGCCCGAGCGTTGCGCGAGCTCGGGCTCCGTGGTCCGCGAGATCCCGCACACCGAGGAGCCTGACCGCGACCACGACGGGGTGCCCGACACGGCCGACGCGTGTCCGGACGAGGCTGAGGATCTCGATGGGTTCCAAGACGCGGACGGTTGTCCCGACCCGGACAACGACCTCGACGGCATTCCGGACGCTCTCGACCACTGCCCCGGACAGGCCGAAGACCGCGACGGCTACCAGGACGCCGATGGCTGTCCCGATCCCGACAACGATCAAGATGGGGTCGCCGACACGCTCGACCGTTGTCCCCTCGAGCCCGGCCCTCCCGCGAGCGAAGGATGTCCGCGCCTGAGGTACAAAGGCGTGGAGGTCACCGCGTCCGCGCTGCGTCTGCTCGAGCCCGTGGTGTTCGAGAACGATGCGGCCGCCATTCGTTCAGTGTCCTTTGCGTTGCTCGATACTGTAGTCCTGGCGCTCAACGAGCATCCGACGATGACGATCGAGGTCCAGGGACACACCGACAGCCGCGGCGACGACGATGCCAACCTGAAGCTGTCGCAGGCTCGTGCCGAGGCCGTGGCCGCGTATCTGGCGGCACACGGCATCGATCGGTCGCGCTTGACGGCCGTCGGTTATGGTGAGACACGGCCCATTGAGTCCAACCGCACGTCGCAGGGCCGGGACGTCAACCGACGCGTTGAGCTCGTGCGCACCGACAAGGCACGGTGAATCAGCGTCGTTCGAGCTTGGAGTCATCACACGCATGAGCACTGCTTTGGACCGATCTCGTGGCTTGATCTCGTGGCGCATCGCAGTGTGCTTTGCCTGCGTTGCCGTGGCCATGACGGCGCCCTCGGCGCACGCACAAGGCAGTCCCGAGCAGGCGGTCACGGACCTCAACCGCGACGCGATGGAGGCGTACAACGCGCTCGACATCAACAAGGCAGGCGGGTTGCTCGAGCAAGCGCTGCGCATCGTCAGCGGCGGCGGTGTCTCGCCGCAGCTCGCGGCACGCACTCATCAGAATCTCGGCATCGTCTACATCGGCGGGCTGAACGATCAGAACAACGGCTTCAACAGCTTCTTGCAGGCCATTTGTTCCGATCCCAACTCGCAGCTCGATCCACTGACCAGCACCCCCGACATCCAGAACGTGTGGAACGCCGCGATGCAACGTGCACGCGCCGGCGGGTGTCCCACCGGTGCGCCGGCTGCGCCGATGCCCGGGCCGATGCCGATGGGCCCACAGCCCATGCCCGTAGGTCCGATCATGGGCCCGCAGCCGATGCCGATGGCGCCACCGCAGCCCATGCCGCCGCCCCCCGACCAAGCGATTGCGCATCGCTCTCCGCCCGAGCAGCTCAGTCAGACGCCGCTGCCCCTGTACGCCGAGATCCATCCGCTGGCGAAAGCGCGCAAAGCCTTCGTCTATTACAAAGGCCAGGGCATGAAGCAGTACAAGCGCGTGCCGATGTACCAGTACCAGTCGGGCGTCGCGTACCAAGTGAGCTGCACGGACATGTGGGAGCCGAAGCTCAGCTACTACATCGAGGCGCAGGACGACAACGGCTCGATCGTAGGCACTGCCGGAACGGCGACGCAGCCCATCGAGGTGCCGGTGGTCACGACGCGCACGCAGCAAGGTGAGCCGTCGTTGCCTGGCGCGCAGCCGCCGACGTCTTGCGCCGCGCGCGAGTGCCCTCCGGGCGTGCAGGGATGCGCGCAGCCGGGCAAGGCAGCCATCGGCGACAAGTGCAGCGGCAACAACGAGTGCCAGGCGGGCCTCGAGTGTCGCGATGACGAGTGTGGGCTGATCGGTGGCGGCGGCACGGACATACCGGAGGCCGGCATGGGCCCCGAGGGTTTCACGCCGGGCAAGCCCGCGGAGTTCAAGCCGACGTTCGTCCAGCTCGGCTTCGGTGTCGGGCTCGCGTACGTCCAAGCGGGCATGGCCGCGGATCGCTCGCCGCCGAGGAATCGAGTCTTCCTCGACCAATCGACGCTCCAGTTCGTCGACGACCCCCAAGCGGCGCTGTCCAACGGGCAGATGATCGAGTTCCCGGAGCCAGGGGGACCGAGCGCGGCCCAGCTCAACGCGTGGGTGCCCGACGCAGATTCGGAGGACTCGAAAGGCCCCCTCAAGGGCAACTGCGCAGCCGATGGGAAGAAGAGCGGTCCGAACATGCCGCAGCTCTTTCCGACCAAGTACTGCGTGCGCGTGAAACAGCCCGGCTTCGTGCCGAACCCGATGCTGCGTCTGGCGGTCGGCCACTTCATCTTGCCCAGGTTCGCGCTCGTGGGCCTCATGAGATTCCAGTTCTCGCACGGCAACGGAGGATTCTCGGGCATCCTGCTCGGGGCCCGGGGCGAGTATCTGTTCACGAAGCCTACGCCCATGGGACTGATGGTCTCGGGCTTCGGAGGACTGACCTTCGGCCAGATCCAGGCGCGTCCACCCGCGACGGGCACGACGCAAGGGGCGCCGTTCGTGAAGTCCGGACCGGCGGGCGTGCATGTCGGCGCTACCGTGCGCTACCGCTTCACCGAGCACGTCGGCCTGTTCGCCGCTCCAGAAGTCGACGTGCAGCTCCCGATGCTGCTGATGAACGTCGATTTCACCCTCGCGGGCGTCGAAGCCGCTTTTTGATGATGAGGGGCGGCACGCGCCGCCCCTCCCGAGCGGAGTGAATCCGCTCGGGCCCCTCCCCACGCGGAGCGGGAGCTTCGCTGACCTCTGAACGACCTGTTGGTCGTCCAGACCTCTCTCAGCGGAGCTGAGATTCACCCCTCAGCGCGAGTTCGGCGAGGTCCGATCCACCCGCGGCCCCGAGCTGCGATGCTCAGGCGGCGTCTTGGCCGCGGGCTTCTAGCTGGCGGCGGAGCTTGCGTTTGGCGCGGGCTTCGAGCTGGCGTGCGCGCTCGCGTGAGACGCCGTGCTGGCGCCCGAGCTCGGCGAGCGACAGCTCATCGCTGCTCATGATGCGCTTCTCGACGATGAAGCGCTCGCGCCGATCGAGCGCGTCCAAGGCGTGTCCGAGCTCGGCCCGCAATTGCGCGTGCTCCTGCGCCTCCATCAGGTCGTGCTCTTGGTCGCTGTCTGCGTCGCGCAGCATGTCGAGCAGCGTGACGTTGGACCCGTCATGCACCGACGCGTCCAATGACATGTCGCGCGCATCGAGCTGGCTCAGCATCGCGCGTGCCTTGTCCGTGTCGACCCCGAAGCGTTCCGCCAGCAGCTGAAGCTGTCGTTCCGGATCCTGCTCGAGGCTCGCGATCTGCGCGCGCTCCCTGCGCAGGCGGAAGAACAACTTCGAGCGCAGCACGCCAGATCCGGCGCCCACCATGGTCGTGGACTTCACCACCAGGTCGAGCACGTACGCTCGGATCCAATACCCGGCGTAGGTGACGAAGCGGGTTCCGCGCTCGGGATCGAACTTGCGAGCCGCGATCATCAGGCCGAGGCTGCCTTCTGCGATCAACTCCCAGAGGGGAATCCCGTAGCGCCGGTACTGCAGGGCGATCGCGATCACGAAGCGGATGTTGGCTTCGACCAAGGCGTGGACGGCATCGACATCGCCCTGGTTGGCGAGGATCGCGAGATCGTGCTCCTGCTCCCGGCTGAGGCGGGGAATCGCTCGCGCCCGCTGCATGTAGGCGGCCAAATGGGAGTCCGTGTTGGGTGCCAGCGCCATGCTCATACCTAACGTTACGTAACGTAACTTACACGGGCTAGGTGGGGTGTCAAGGAAGACCGCCAGCGGCGCGATCCCTCTCGCCGGCACTCCCGGGCGCGAGGAGCCGAGCGACCCGCGGTGGAGTAGGCCCCCGGGCTCGGTATCAAAACCCCTAGACCGAGAAGCTCGATCCGCAGCCGCAGGTCGATTTCGCGGTCGGATTGCTGAATTTGAAGCCCGCCCCGTGGAGCCCCTCGACATAGTCGATCTGGGTGCCTTCGAGGTAGGTGAGGCTCATCATGTCCACGAACAACGGAACGCCCTGCGAATCCACGCGTTCGTCGATCTCGCCGTTGAATTCATCGTCGAAGAACAGGTCGTACGTGAACCCGGAGCAGCCGCCGCCGATCACGCGCACCCGCAGCCCCTGGCCGTCCAGGCCCTCGGCGCGTTGAATTTCCTTCACTTTTTCGGATGCTCGGTCAGTCAGGCTGATCATCGACGACGCTCCTCATTGCAAATATAGGGCTCAGAACCGCACTCGCCAAGGTGTTGGGCTCCGGGGATTCAGGACGCCCCGCGAATCGCTTCCAAGACCTCGGCGTTGCTCCGCTGGCCGCTGTGCTCCTTGACCCAGGCGACCTTGCCGTTCTTGTCGATTACGACCGTCGCGCGTTTGGAGAACCCTTTGTCCTCTTGGTAAAGGCCGTATGCCTTGGCCACGGCGCCTTTGGGGTGGAAGTCCGCGAGCAGCGGATAGCTGACGCCGAGCGATTTGGCGAACGCCGCGTGGGTCCACTTGCTGTCGATGCTGATGCCCAGCACCTGCGCGCCGAGCTGCGCGAACTGGGTGAGGTCATCGCGGAAGCAGGTGTTCTCCTTGGTGCACGTCGGGCTGAAGTCCATCGGATAGAACGCAAGCACCACCGGTTTGCCGCGAAGGGCGCTGAGCTTCACCTTTCTGCCGGGGCTGCCGTCGTCCAGCTCGTGCGACGGAAGCTCGAAGTCCGGAGCGGTCTCGTGGATGGCGATGGTCATGGCAGTTGGCTCCTTCGGGCGCGATGTCCTACCTTGGCTGGCCTCGGGGTGAAAGGCCTAAGGCCCGATGACGAGCTTTGCAATGGGGTCCGATGCTTGAGCTCGCGGGTCGTCGGGCGCTGGTCACCGGTGCCGGACGTCGAGTGGGCGCCGCGATCGCGCTGGCACTGGGCCGAGCGCGCATGCGGGTCGGAGTCCACCACCACGGCTCGGCGCAGGGGGCGCTCGAGACCTGCGAGCGCATCCGGACCGCAGGGGGCCAAGCCCAAGCGCTCCGGGCCGATCTGCTCGACCGCGCCGAGGCGCGATCGCTCGTGGATCGAGCGGTCGTGGAGCTCGGCGGGCTCGACCTCCTGGTGCTGAGCGCCGCGAGCTTCGAGCGCACGCCGCTTCATCGAATCGACGATCGCGCGTGGGACCAGACGCTGGCGCTGAATCTCGCTGCACCGTTCTTCATGGCGCAGCGAGCGGCCGAAGTGCTGCGCGCGAGCCGCGGCAGCATCGTGCTCGTCACGTGTGCGAGCCGTCTTGCGCCCGAGCGCGATTACCTGGCATATCAGCTCTCGAAGGCTGCCCTGCACCACCTGATGCGCTTGCTCGCGCTCGAGCTCGCGCCCGAGGTCAGGGTCAATGCGGTCGCTCCCGGCAGCGTGCTACCGCCCGAGTCGTTCGGCGATGAACAGATGAGCGCATTGCTCGAGCGCATGCCGCTAGGCGCGCTCGGCAGCGCACAGGACGTCGCCGATGCCGTCGTGCACCTCGCGCGCAGCGAGTGGCTCACCGCCACCGAAATCGTCATCGACGGCGGCCGTTCGCTGCGCTGACCTGCGGTCAGTTCATGAGAACGCCGGTGACGTTGAA
>JBIOJD010000159.1:0-8240 GCA_044450485.1 Polyangiales bacterium
ACGGGTGTCGTGCACACGGGCGGTGGTGGCGGCGGTGGCGGCGGCAACAACGGCTGCGGCGGTGGCAGCGGCGGCGCGTTGCTGATCGAAGCGCCGAGCGTGACGATCGACGGCCTGCTCGCCGTCAACGGCGGCGGCGGCAATGTCTACACCGGCGGCCCCGCTGGTCAGGACGGGCAACCGAGCGCGACAGCAGCAGAGGGCGGCTCCGCGACCGCCGGTCAGGGCAGCGCGGGCACGCAGATCGATGGCCAGGATGGCAGCAGCAGCGCAGGCTCGAACAACTCTTCGGGTGGCGGCGGCGGGGGCGCGGGGCGCATCCGCATCAATACGAAGACGGGAAGCGCCGCGCGGAAAGGCATGCTCTCGCCCGCAGTCACGACGGGCTGCGTCTCCCAAGGAACGTTGCGCTGACACGAGCCCACATGCGCGTCATGGGGCGCTTTTGCGCTGGGCCGTGGCGCGCTCGCGATGTCCTTCAGGGCGAGCTCCGGAGCAGCGGTAGCACTCGGCAAGCCCTCGTGAGCTCGCGAAGATGACATGGCGCTCGAACTCACTTAACCTGCCGTCCTCACGTTTTGGGAATGGAGACTCTGATGCGAATCACGATCGCTGCCGCACTGCTCGCAATTTCCTCTACCGCTCTCGCTGACACCTCCGGCTACTGGTGGACTGCCGATGGGCACGTTTGGCGCACGGCCGCAGGTGACTGCATGCACACGAGCGCTTGGACGCAGGCCACGGCCATTCCAGGCTGCGATGGCGTTCCCCTCGAAAAGCCGCAGGCACCGGCACCGGTGCCTGCGCTCGCGCTCGCGCCTTCGGACAGCGACGGAGATGGCGTCTCCGATGCGAGCGACAAGTGCCCGGGTACGCCCGCGGGCGTGACGGTGGATGCCTCCGGCTGCCCGCTCGACGCCGATGGCGACGGCGTCGCCGACTACTTGGACAAGTGCCCCGGTACGCCGCGCGGCGCGCTCGTCGATGGGGTGGGCTGCCCGAAGAAGCTCGAGAAGGAAGTGAGCATCGGGCTCGATGTGACCTTCGCCTTCGACAAGGCCGACATCAAGGGTGACGCGAGCCAAGAGATCAGGAAGGTCTCCGACTTCATGAAGCAGTACTCGACGGTGAAGGTCACGGTCGAGGGCTACACGGACAACATCGGCGGCGCGGAGAAGAACAAGAAGCTGTCGCAGGACCGTGCGAACGCGGTCAAGACCGAGCTGATCAAGGACGGCGTCGATGCTTCGCGTCTCACCGCGGTCGGCTTCGGGATGGAGCACCCCGTCGCCGACAACAAGACCGAAGCCGGCCGTGCCCAGAACCGCCGCGTGGTTGCGCACGCCCAGGCCGAGACTGAAGTGATCGAGATGAAGAAGTAGTCTGCGGGCGGGTCCGACGAAACCGCGAGCAAGGTGTCGGGCAGTGGGTGGCGGCGTTCCGCACCCACTGCGCTTCACCCGAAGGTGTACAGCCCCTCGCCGTGGGTCACGAGGCCGCTCTTGATGTCCGGATCGAGCGGCTCGCCGTCGAGCACGATGTCGATCTTGGTGGGCATCCCGCCGGACAGCGTCCAGCCGCGCGCGATCGCGCGGTCCTTGGTGATGCCCTGCTCCCACATGTGCGCGGTGTACAGGGTTTGCGTCGAGCCCGACGTCCATGGCCCAGCCGCACCGGTGACGACCGACAGCCCGTCTGCAAAGAAGCTGTTGGACGTGGGCGCGTTCGCCGCATCGTAGACCTGCGTGCCTGCTGCGACGGTCGGTGACTTTTGGTTCAGCGTCACCAACATGCTCGCGCCGAGCGCGTCGTGGTTCGGCATGCTCGTCGATGCGTGTACCAAGACCGGGTTCATGTCGTACGGCGTGCCGGTGTCGGGGCCGCCGTGCAGAAGCACTTTCTCAGACACGGTCACAGCCATTCGGAAGCGATCGCGGATCTCCTTGGTGTAGTTGATCTCGGTGTACTTCTCGTAATAGTCCATGGCGTCGTTGTGCAGATCGTGGCGGCTGTCGTCGCGGATCCAACCGATCGCGCTCTTCTGCGACAGCGTGACGCCCGCGAGCACGTGGTTGCCGATGCGCGGCATGTAGATGATGTGGTCGACCTGCTTGACGATCGCCGGCAGATAGAGGCCGCGCGGCCAGTGGTTACCGTCGGGTAAGGTGGCCGAGAAGTAACCCGTGTCGAACGGTTGATCGTCGAAGAAGTGCGTCTCCGCACCCGCCTGCTCGACCGCCATCATGCCGCTCATCATGAACATGTCGCGCGTGGTGCCACCGGCGTAGCGGCCCATGGCGGACAAGCGCACGTGCTCCACGCCCGACTGATCCGCCACGATGACCTTGCCCGCGCCGCGCGCCTTGAGCTCCGCGACCATGCCGCTGACGCCGTTCGGCGAGGTGGTGGTCGGATGGGTGTATTGCGAGTTGACCGCGACTTTGATCAGCACGGTGTCGCCGGATTTCAGCCACGAAAAATCGAGCTTCTTGGCGGCTTCTTGCACCGCCGCCTTGCCGTCGCCTGTGTAGAGCCCGAGCAGCACCGCGCCGTCTGCGATCGCGCTCGCGGTCGTCATGTTGGCGCCACCGCCACCACTGGCCCCGCTGCCGGCACCGCCACCGGGGGTGGTGGATCCGCCACCGCTTCCGGGATTGCCGCTGCCAGCCGAACCGGAGGCCGGCGAGCCTCCTGGTGAGGCGTTGCTCGCGCCCGCACCGCCTGCTGGCGCTGCACCACCGCTTGCCGCCGTGTTGGGCGTGGACCCGCCCTGCGAAGGCACGCCCGTCCCACTCTTGGCGCCCGTCTTACCTGTGCTCGCGGCTGGCGAGGTCGAGCACGCCGAAAGATTCAGCACCAGCGGCGCCAGCGCGACGCTCGCACCGACTTCGCCAGTGTGCTTGATGAATTTACGCCGTGTCAGCCGCTTGCGGCCGTGGTTGTCCTCCGTCATCGCCACACCCTCTCAGACCCACTTGCCTCGCCCACGCGGCTCCGAGCGCCGTGCGCGCGCGGACCCACCTTTCCGCTCTAGCGCACGCGCCGGCCGATGAACAGCCCAGGCGCAGAACGTTTCTCGCGCGCCGCACCGAGAAAGATGCCCGCACCGTTCGAGTCTGAGGACGCTGCTCTCGGGGCTCAGTCCCAATTGCTGCGGCGGAAACCCTGGCGCCGAGGTCGCCACTGGTGCGCTCGGTGCTGCCTGATGTAATCGGGGCGCGCGAACAGCTTGATCAGCACGACGCCCGCGATGAAACCGCCGACGTGCGCCGAAAAGGCCACGCCGCCTTCCTGGCTGCCGAGCACACCGAGCCCACCGACGACCTGCAGCAGAAACCAGTAGCCGATCATCACCCATGCCGGCAGCGCGATCGTCGTGAAGAACACGAAGATCGGCACGAGCGTGAACACGCGCACCCGCGGATAGAGCACCAAGTACGCGCCCATCACGCCGCTGATCGCGCCCGACGCGCCGACCATGGGATAGATCGAGGCTGGCTCGCTCAGCACTTGCGCCCCAGCCGCACCGAGCCCGCTCAACAGGTAGAACACGACGAAGCGCATCCGCCCCATCGAGTCCTCGACGTTGTTGCCGAACAGCCACAAGAACCACATGTTGCCGAGCAAGTGCATCCAGCTGCCGTGCAGGAACATCGAGGTGAGCACGTGCAGAGGTGCGCGCCCCTCGTCGATCAGGCACGCCAGGCCGCTGCCCATCGGGAACCCGGTGCCGGGGATCGCGCGCAGGGTGAGCTCGCCCGGGATCAAGCCGAGGTTGCAGACCGACGCAGCCAGCGCATAGCCCGAGCCGGCGCCTTGCACCGCCACCCAGACCAGCACGTTGACTCCGATCAGCGCCAGCGTGATGAGCGGCGTGCGGATGGTCTCGTTTTCGTCGCGATACGGGATCACGCCGCTTGTGTACACCGCGCCGCGGCCCGACGCACGCAACGAGATTACACCGCGGGAATCAAGAGGGTGAACGTGGTCCCGGCGCCTGGCACGCTCTCGCACGAGATCTGTCCGCGATGATCGAGCGCGGTCCCATACACCGTGGCCAGGCCGAGGCCCGTGCCAAGCCCGATCTCCTTGGTGGTGAAGAACGGCTCGAACACGCGCGCGCGCACGTCCTCGGACATGCCGTGGCCATTGTCGCGCACGCGCACGCGCACCGCCCGCAGCGGGCGACCGTCGCGGTCTTGCGGCGGCAGCTCCCCAGCATCGACGATCACGCTGATCTCGGGCTCGGGCCGGTTGCGCACCGCATCACGCGCGTTGCCGAGCAGGTTCACGAGCGCGTGCTCGATCGCCGACGCATCGAGCAGCGCAGGGGCGGGCGCAGGGCTCGCTTCGAAGCGCAACCGAAGCCGCGGATCGAACGTCGTCTGGCAGGTGGCGACCGCACGCCCTGCGATCTCGTTCATGTCTGCCGGCTCCCGCTTGGCCCCGTTCGCACCGCGCCGGGTGAAGGTCATCATCTCGCGCGAGAGATCGGCCGCGCGCCGCGCGGCGTGCTCGGCGTCCTCGATGTGCGCGTGCAAGGGACTCTCGGCTCCGAGCTTGAGCTTGCCGAGTCGCAGGTTGGTCTGCACCACGAGCAGCATGTTGTTGAAGTTGTGCGCGATGCCGGCGGTGACGCGGCCGATGGCCTCGAGCTTGTGCGATTGTCGCAAGGCTTCCTCGGCTGCGCGGCGCTGGGTCAAGTCGGTGCCGATACCCATCACGGCGAACACGGCGCCGTCACGGCTGAGCGGAACGAGCCGCGTCTCCCAGATCTGACCGTTCTCGGTCGCGACCTCCACGCGTTGCACGTCCGCGCTCGCGACCGCGCGCTCGAGCGCCCGGGCGAACGCGGTGCGGTCCGTTCCCCGCATGAAATCGAGCGCGTTTTGGCCGAGCACGTCCTCGAGCGTCCGCGGCGCGAAGGTGCGGTTCAGGTACAGCATGCGCCCCTCGGAATCGAGCAGCGTGATCACGTCCGGGGAGTTCTCGAGCAGCAGCTCGAGCGGCGGCCGGCCGGGCGTGGGCCCGAGCAGTGTCTCGAGCTCGGCGACCCGAGCGCGCAGCACGCGCAGCTCGTCTCTCAGCTCTTGCTCCCCTCTGCCGTCGTCGCCCATGGCTCGCCCTGCCCGAACGACACCCTCCCCGGCGTCGCCCCTGCTCCAACTCAGTATACTCTCGTTGCTCCCGGATCCGAAATGCCACCCGAAGCAGCGCCACAACCGCCGCGTTACCCATACGTGCACGTCAGCGTCGCGGCGCAGGATGCAGAATTGCTCGCGCTCGAGCTGTGGGAGCTCGGCGCAACTGGCATCGAGGAGCGCGATCCCAGCACTCTCCGCGCGCCGGACGCGGGCGCGCTCACGTTGGTCGCGAGCTTCACGAGCGAGCGCGATGCGGTGGCAGCGATCGCCGCGTTGACGCCGCGCTTCCGAGCGACGCTGCAGCACGTCGTGGGCGACGACTGGAAGCACGCCTACAAGGCCTACTTCAAGCCGACGCGCGTGGGCGCGCGTTTGGTGGTGAGACCGTCGTGGGAACCGTATCGCGCCACGGCGGATGACGTCGTGCTCACGCTCGACCCCGGAGCGGCCTTCGGCACCGGCACCCACGAGAGCACGCGCCTGGTGCTCGAAGCCTTGCAAGAGCAGCTCGAGCCCGGCATGCGCGTGCTCGACGTGGGCTGCGGCAGCGGCATCCTCGCGATCGCGTGCCTGTTGCTCGGTGCAGAGCGAGCCCGTGCGATCGACGTCGACCCCGAAGCCGTGACCGTGGCTCGCGAGAACGCGCGCATCAATGGCGTGAGCGAGCGCCTGCACGCGGACGCGACGCCGATCGACGCCCTCGGTGAGCGTTTCCCGCTCGTGCTCGCGAACATCGAGAGCCGCGTGCTCGTGCCTTTGCGCGATGCGCTCGCCGCGCGCGTGGAGCCGGGTGGTGTGCTGATCCTGAGCGGGTTGCTCGCCCCCGAGCGCGAGCCGTTGCTGGCGGCCTACTGCGCGCTCGAGCCTTTGGAGACGCGCGCGCAGGGCGAGTGGATCGCGCTCGTGCTGCGGAGGCCGCGCGATGGCCGATGAGCTGCGGCGCGTCTTCGCGACCCCGCTTCCGAGCACGGGCGGCGAGGTCGTGCTCGACGACGAGTCGGCGCAGCACGTGCGCGTGCTTCGGCTCCGCGCGGGCGAGCGCGTACAGCTCTTCGACGGCCTCGGGGCGGCAGCGCCCGCGACGCTGCGCGAGGTCTCGCGCGCACGCGTGATCTGTGACGCGCTCGCGACCGCGTTCATACCCGCGCCCGAGGCCGTGCTCCACGTCGTCGTGTGCATACCCAAGGGAAAAAAGCTGGACGACATCGCCCGCGCGCTGACCGAGCTCGGTGTCTCGAGCATCCGGCTCGCCTCGAGCGAACGCAGCGTGCCGCGTCCAAACGACTCGGCGCTGCGGCTCGAGCGGCTCGAGCGCATCACGCGGGAGGCCTGTGCGCAGTCGGGGCAGCCCCGCACGCCCGAGCTGTACGCCCCTACGCCCCTTGCCCTCGCCGCGGCCCAAGCGCCGCCCGACGCACGGCGCTTCGTGTTCTGGGAGCAGGGCGGCGCGCCCCTCCCGCGCGATTTCGGCGGCGGGCAAAGCCGCGAGGTCTGGGCCGTCATCGGGCCCGAGGGCGGGCTTTCCGAAGCCGAGGTGACGGCCCTGGACGGCCTCGGCTATGCATCGATCGGGCTGGGCCCGGCCGTGCTCCGGGTGCAGACCGCGGCGCCGGTCATTGCGGCCCTGCTGCTCGAACGCCTGGGCCGACTGCAGCGCTAATCCTCGTTTGCTCGCGTTTTCGGCTATTCTTGCGCTGGCTGGCCGCTCGATGATGTCGCTCACGTCGCTCTTGGCGCGCGATGGGGTCGTGTCTCTCGACACGATCGAACAGGCATTGCAGCGACAAGTGCTCGAAGGCGGCGAAATCGACACCGCCCTGCTCGAGCTCGACGCGGTGCCCGAGAACGTGCTCGGCGCGTACCGGGCCGCGAGCTTCGAGCTGCCGCCGGCGAGCCGCGCGCAGCTCGAGAAGCTCGACGCCGGCCTGCTCGCGCGCGTCCCTCTGGAGCTCGCGCGCCAGCACCGCGTGGTGCCGATCGCGCTCGACGGCGGCGTGATCGTGCTCGCGACCGATGCGCCGAAGCCCTTGCTCGACGTGCAAGGCCTGAGCCGCGCGCTCGACGCGAAGCTGAGCTTTCGCATCGCGACCGAGCTGCGGGTTCAGCTCGCGCTGGCGGCTGGCTACGGCGTCGAGGTCCCGAGCCGCCTGCGCCTGCTCGCAGAGATGCTGCGCGATCGCGACCCCGGCGCGCTGCGCGAGGTCCCGCCTGGGAACGCGAGCCGGCCATCGCCGCCGTCCCGGAGCGCGCGCGAGGCGCAGGCCGTGCGCGCTCGGTCGTCCGACGCCTCGCTCGACCCGGTCCGTGTGGTGCCGATGGTCGCGCTCGGTGAGCACCAGAAGCGGCGAGCGAGCGACCGCGCGGATCCTCGCGAGACAGCTCCCGAGCGGCCCTCGAGCCGGCCGCCCAAGCACGAACCGAGCCCGCTGCCCGCGCGCAAGAACCTGCGGCGTGGTCCGCTCACCAGCCTTTCGGCCATCGAGCTGCTCGCCAAAGCGCACGACCGCGATCAAGTGCTGCACGTGTTCTTCTCGTTCGCACGCCAGTACTTCGAGTGCGCCGTGCTGTTCGCGTTGCGCGACGACCGCCTGTTGGGCCTCGACGGCTCGGGCCTGGCGCCTTCGGTGGACTTGCTCGCCGTGGAGGCCGGTCTGTCGCGCGGCGGCGGCCTGCATGACGCAACCCTTTCGCGCGAGCCCAAAGTGCTCGACTTGCGCGCCGACGCGTCCGGGCGCGCGCTGGCCGAAGCGATCGGCCGCACGGATGCGCAACCCTGCGTGGTGATGCCGATCATGCTGCGCGAGCGCATCGTCTCGTTGCTTTATGGTGACCGCGGCGGGGAGCCGCTCGGGCTCTCCGACCTTGCCGATGTATTGATGACGCTGCCGGCCGTGAGCAGCGCGTTTCAACGCATCATCCACGAACGTAGGCTCGCAGCGGGCGCGGCGCGCGAGAAGCAGCGTGTGCCGCCGCGGGGCGTCAAGGAGACGCCGCCCGAGGGCGCGTTCCGCCGTTCGAGCAGGCCGGTACGCGCGCTGCGCGAAGACCTCCCGCGGAGGCCCGCGCCGATCAACGTGCTCGGCGTGCGCGGCGACG
>JBIOJD010000160.1:0-8129 GCA_044450485.1 Polyangiales bacterium
GACCGGTGGCGTACCGTTCAAGAAGCAGGTCGTGTTCTCCACCCGGGCGATCAGGCCGTGCGTGCGTGGGCCTGCGTCGTGCCCCGCATCCACGGGACCGCTGTCCGTCCCGCCCGCGTCGCCTGCGTCGCCTGCGTCCATGACCGTCATCATGGGCCCGGTGTCTGTGCCGGCGTCCTTGCGCGCTCCTGAGTCCGGGGTGACATGTCCCGCATCGCGCGGTCCAGAGTCCATCGTGCCGCCATCTGCCGCCGGCTTGGTCCCCGCGTCCTTGGCGGGGCTCGAGGAATGGGCGCATGCGACCAACGCCGCGAGCAGGAAAAGAGGAACAACGCGAATCATGGCCCCGATATAGCGGAAGACGCGGCCGGACGCACTGGCCTGCCTCGGGGCGCGAACGCGGCAGTTTTGGGCCCCAGGCCAACGTATGGCTTGCACGCCGGTGCAGGCGCGAGAATGATCAGCCCAGAGATCGGTCGTCCCCGCCCCATGCCGAACGCCTACGCCGTCGTCGTCTTGCTCGCGCTGCTCGCGGAGTACCTGCTCAGCGTGGTGGTCGACGTGCTGAACCTGCGTGCGATGAGCCCGAAGCTGCCGGCCGAGCTCGCCGACGTCTACGACGCGGAGACCTATCGCCGCTCGCAGCAGTACACGCGCGCACGCGCGCGCTTTGCCCTGGTTCCGCGGAGCTTTCAGTTGTTGATCGTGCTCGGGTTCTGGCTCTCGGGCGGCTTCGGTTGGCTCGATCTCCGGCTGCGCGCTCTCGGGCTGCCGAGCGTGCTCACGGGGCTCGCGTACTTCGCCGTGCTCTTGGTCGTGCAGAGCCTGCTCGAGCTGCCGTTTCGGATCTACGGCACGTTCGTGATCGAGGCGCGCTTCGGCTTCAACCGCACGAGCCCGCGCACATTCGTCAGCGACATGCTCAAGGCCGCGATGCTCGCGGTGCTGCTCGGCGGCCCGTTCGGCGCGCTCGTGCTGGTGTTGTTCGAGCGTGCGGGCGGGCTCGCGTGGCTCTACTGCTGGCTCGCCGTCACGGCGCTGATCCTCGTGTTGCAATTCGTGGCGCCACGCTGGCTGATGCCCCTGTTCATCAAGTTCACCCCATTGCAAGAGGGCGTGTTGCGCAAACGCATTCTCGACTATGCGGCCTCGGTGTCGTTTCCACTCGAGAACCTGTTCGTCGTCGATGGCTCCCGGCGATCGAGCAAGGCCAACGCTTTCTTCACCGGCTTCGGCGCGCACCGGCGCATCGGCCTCTACGACACGCTGATCGACCGGCATAGCCCAGACGAAGTGGTGGCGATAGTCGCGCACGAGGTCGGGCATTACAAGAAGCGCCACGTGATCACCTCCATGGTGCTCAGCATCGTGCAGCTCGGTTTCATGCTCGCCGTGTTCGGCTTCTTCCTCGCGCAGCCCGCGCTCTATGCTGCATTTTTCGTGGCCGAGCCCTCCGCGTACGTCGGGCTCGTGCTGTGCGGGCTGCTCTACAGCCCCGTGAGCCTCGCGCTTTCGATCGGGCTGCTCGCGCGCTCGCGGCGGCACGAGCACGAAGCCGATCGCTTCGCAGTCCAGACCACGGGCCTGGCAGACGCGCTCGCAGAAGGTCTCAAGAAGCTCACCAAGGACAGCTTGGGAAATCTCACCCCGCACCCGGGCTACGTGTTTCTTCACCACACGCATCCCCCGTTGCTCACGCGCATCGCGGCGATCCGAGCGGCGCAGCAGGACGCGCGCGCGTGACCGAGGACATCTCTGCCGTCTTGTCCGTCCGCGCCGGACGCCGTGCCCGCACCGTTCTGGCCGAGCGCGGGTTTGTCCCGGAGCTGTTCACGACATGGCTCGGTGCGTCGGGTGGACCGAAGTGGCTCGTGCTCTACGGCCTCGACCAGGTGCTCGCTGAGCGTTGGTTGCGCCCGGGGCACGGTCAGGTCGCGCTCGTTGGCTCCTCGATCGGGAGCTGGCGCCACGCGTGCTTGGCGCAGCGCGACCCGCTCGCCGCGATCGAGCGCTTCCGCGAAGCCTATGTCGCGCAGCGCTACCGCGGCGAGCCCACGCCTGCGGAGGTGAGCGAGCAGGCTGCGGTGATCCTCGAGCACGTGCTCGGCTCGACCGGGGTGCAGGAGATTCTGGCTCACGAAGGATTGCAAACCCACGTCGTGGTCGCGCACTGCCGCGGCATGCTCGCCAGCGAGCGCCGCGCGCTGCTCGCGCTCGGTCTCGGTGCGGCTGCGGCGAGCAACTTCGTCAGCCGCCGGGCGCTCGGCCTGCACCTGTCGCGCGCGATGTTCCACACCGGGGTCGAGGCGGCGGTGACGATGCACAGGTTCGCGACCCACGAGGTGGCGTTGAACGGTGAGAACCTGCACCCCGCGCTGATGGCTTCGGGCGCGATCCCGCTCGTGCTCGCCGGCGTAGCGAACATCTCGGGCGCGCCGCCTGGTGTGTATCGCGACGGCGGCGTGGTCGATTACCACTTCGACTTCCACATGACGCGACCCGAAGGCTTGTGTCTGTACCCGCACTTCTCTCATTCGATCGTGCCGGGCTGGTTCGACAAGTACGTGCCCTGGCGCAGGCTCACCGGCCCCGCGCTCGACGACGTGGTGATGCTCGGCCCATCTCAGCAGCTCGTGGCGGGGCTGCCCAACGGCAAGATTCCGGACCGCAGCGACTTTCGCACGATGAAATACGAGGAGCGCCTGCGCGCGTGGCAACGCGTCACCGACGAGAGCCGGCGCATGGGCGATGCGCTGCTCCGTCTGCTCGACGATCCCGATCCCGCGCGCCACGTGACGCCGCTGTAGCGGATGTCTGCCCGCCGTTTGCGCCTGCGCGACACATCGGCAGTTGCTTCGGGTGCAGCACCAGCCCGTCGCCTTCGAAGCGATGGCAAACGCCGGTCTATCGTGGAGCCACGACTTCGAGCGCGAGCGGGCCGGCTTCGCGCGGGTACGGCGCGCCAGCATGGGCGGCGAGCTCGGTCGCGAGCGTTCGGAACGTCGCGTCGTGGCTCAGGCTCGCCGCACGCCGGAACCCGATTGCCGCCTCGGTCGCGTGGCCCTGCGCGCGCAAACATCCCGCCGCGAGCAGCTCGCGCAACGCGCCATCGGTCGTGCTCGTACCGATGCCAGAGAGCAAGAGGCTCGTCGCACGGCAGTCCCCGAGCAAGAACGCGCGCCTGGCCAGCGTCAGCGTGGCTTGCTCGAGCGCGCTCAGCCGCCCGATCTGGCCGAGCGCGCTCGCCTGCGCTGGAGCGGACGCCAGCAGGGCCTCCGCGCCGGGGCGCGCCAACGAAGCCGCCGCCAGCCGTGTCCGCTCGCTGCCGAGCTCGAGCAAGAGCAGCGGTTCCTCGTTGCCGGGGCGGGCTGCCAGTGCGCGCCTCGCAACAGCGCCCACCACGATCTCGGCGCGCTCGCTGGAGACCGCACCTGCGAGCGACAGTGCACGCGTGAGCTCGACCGTGGCGCGCGCCGCGGCGTGCAACGCGGGGTCGTCGTTTGTCGCGTCGTGGGCGAGCAGCGCCCTGGCTCGCGCCTCGTTCTGGCCGAACAGTGTGGAATAGTCGGGATAGCCCGAGAGCGCCGCCCACGGATACTGGATCGACGGGCGGTCGTCGCTCAGCGGTGCGACGCCCCGCACGAGCTTGCGGAGCTCGCTGTCGGTCTGCAGCACGCTGCCGAGTAGGTCCGCCACGTCGCCGATGCCTGCGGTCTGCATGTCTTGGCGCACGCGCGGGTCGGCGGCGCGGCGTTGTGCCAGCGCGAGGTCAGCGGCCAGTGGTTCGCGGCTTCCGATCAGCACGAAGTGTTTGTCTTGGCCGTACAGCAGGGCGGTGTGAGGGAGCTCGGCCACGAACGCCGCGATCATCGCGCGGTAGTCGTCGTCCGAGAGCTGGAACACGGGGAGCCACTGCGTCATCACACCGCCCGGCGCGAGGCGGCGCTTGGCTAGGCGATACAGCTCACGGGAGTAGAGATTCACCACGCCCGCGTGGTTGGGTGGCGGGGGCTCGGCGGTGATGACGTCGTAGCGCTCGTCGTGGGTGATCAGGTGGTGGCGTCCGTCGTCGACGAAGACGTGCGCTCGCGGGTCCCGCAGCGGATTACGGCCGCCGCGAGCCTTCGCGAAGAGCGGAGCGAGCCCCAGCACTTCCTCCGAGATGTCGACCACGTCGAGGCGCTTCAGATCCGGGTGCGAGAGCAGCGAGCTGGCGGTGTTGCCCACTCCGTAACAGATGAGCAGCGCGCGCTCGGGCTTGCGGGCTGTGAGCTGCGCCGCGTGCGCCATGACCCCCATGTAGCGGCGCGCGCTCTGGCTCGTGTCGCTCATCGACACGCCCGGCGTGAGCAGCTCCATGTATGCGGGCTCGCCGAACGCAAAGCGCTGCGCGGCCGCGGCCGTGGTCGTGCTGCCTTCGCGGATCGCGACCAGACGACCACCCGAGCGAAAGTGGGTCCGCGCGAGATGCCTCGGCGGCAGGACCACCGTGGCCGCGGTCACGCAGATTGCACACGTCGCACAAAGAACGAAGTGCGCGCGCGAGCGCAGCGCGTCGAGCGCGGCGCCGAGAGTACCAAACACGGCGAGCAAGAGCCCAGCCGCGCAGTAGCTGCCCAGCTCGCCGAGTGACGGAAGCCACACGAAGCCGACGGCGACCGCGCCGAGCACTGCGGCAAAGGTGTTGACCGCGAGCAGCGATCCGGTGCGTGCGCCTGGGTTCTCGCGGCGCAGCCAGGCCGCGGCCACGTACGGGAACGCAGCGCCCATGATGACGCACGCGGCCGCCTCGAGAAAGGTCGCGTGCAGCAGCGCGTCCAATGCCTCGCGCAACAGACCGACCCGGCGCAGCGCGATCGGCCGCGGCAGCAGCGCGCGCTCGAAGTCTCGCCAACCAGGCGCGAGCACCACCGGCGCGATCGCGGCGACGCCGGAGAGCGCGCAAAGCAGCGATGCCGTCCGCAGTGGGGCAGCCGAGCGGTCAGCGCGCGCGGCCGTGAGCGACGCCCCGAGCGCGATCGCCGCGAGGTAGACCGCGAGCAGCACCGCAAAGCTCGTGACGAGCGAAGCGCACCAGTGCGCGAGCGTGCGGCTCCACAGCACCTCGAGGCCCATCCCACAGAAGCCGGTTGCGGCGGTGAGCAGCAACGCAATCGGGGCAGAGCTCGCTGCGGCGTGTGCGGCGTCCTCAGGGCCCGTGCTTGCGGCCGTGCGCGGCGCGATCTCCGCGGGCGCGAGCTGCAACGCACCCGCCCCGAGCGCAACCATGGCGTTGCCGCCGGCCGCGCAACACGCGGCGGCCGTGAGCCCGAAATGCGGCACCAGCGCGAAGTCGGGCAGCAGCGCGCCCGCGATTGCACCGAGCGTGTTGCACGCGTAGAGCGCCCCGAGCGCGCGACCGGCATGGCCGTGCTCGAAGGTCGCGCGCGTGAGCAGTGGCAGCGTGGCGCCGATCAGCGTCGACGGCACGAGCATCAGCGCCGCGAACAGCAGCGCGCGCAGTGGTAGCGACCAGACGCCGGCGTGTGCACAGAGCCGCGAGAGCCCGTCGAGCGCGTCGCCGCCGTGCAACAGTAAGAGCGACACCGAGAGCGCGCTAGCGGCGATGCCGAGCTCGACCCGGCGATACAGTGTGATCGGCCGGTGGCTGCGATCGGCGAGCGCGCCGAAGAGCGCGTTGCCCGCGCCCATCCCGGCCATCAGCGTGGCCACCACCGTCGTGATCGCCGGCGTCGTGGTGCCGAAGTGCAGCCCGAGCGCTCGGATCCAGACCACTTCGTAGACGAGCGCGCTCGCGCCCGAGAGCGCGACCAGCACGAACAGCAGGCGGGGCGGCCTCGGCATCACGTGATCGTGCAACGGGAACGCGACCTTGCGCCATGTTTCGGGTGGTCCGGCGTCCGGCGGGGCGCTCAACGCGCTCGAGACGGTGCTCCCGGCCCAGATCGCTTGCCAGAGGCGGTCGCGAGCCAGATCGTGTGCCGCGAGCCGCGACCGCCTTCGCGGGCGCGCACGCCCACTTCTTCGACGTCGAAGCCCGCGCGCTCGAGGCGCCGCACGAAGCCGCGATCACCTCCGGCCGACCACACAGCGAGCACGCCTTTCGCCCGCAACGCAGTGCGTGCTGCGAGCAAGCCCGCGGGACCGTACAGCCAGTCGTTGCTCTTGCGCGTCAAGCCATCGGGGCCGTTGTCCACGTCGAGCATGATCGCGTCGTACGCCCCGCGGTCGCTGCGCATGACCTCGGCCACGTCGCCCTCGCGCACCTGCACGCGCTTGTCGCGCAGCGGGTGCTCTGCCAGGTGCGAGAGCGGCCCGCGATTCCAGCGCACCACCGCCGGTGAGAGCTCGGCGATCACCACCTCGGCATCCTGACCGAGCCCGCGCAGCGCGGCCGCCAGCGTGTAGCCGACGCCAAGACCTCCGATCAGCACGCGCGGTCGTTCGCGCTCGGCGACTCGGGCGCACGCGAGATCCGCGAGCGCGTCCTCGGAGCCGTAAACCCGGCTGTTCATGAGCTCGCGTCCGTCGATGCGGATCGAGAACTCGTCGCCGCGCTGATACAGCCGGAGCTCGCCTTCGCCGCCGGGGACCTTGGCCGTGTCGAGGAGCTGCCAGGGGATCATGCGGTGACCTCTGCCGCGATCTGGCGGGCGATGCGCATCCCGTCCATGGCGGCGCTCATGATGCCACCGGCGTAGCCCGCGCCTTCGCCCGCCGGAAACAAGCCGCCGAGGTCGAGCGCTTGCAACGTTTCTGCATCGCGGGGAATGCGCACGGGTGAGCTGGTGCGGGACTCGACCCCGACCAGCACCGCTTCCTCACTCAGGTAGCCGTGCATGCGGCGGTCGAACGCGCGCACCGCACGCCGCATCTTGTCGCTGAGCTGCAACCCCACACCGTCGAGCACTTCGGCCAGGTTGCCGGCGTTGAGCCCGGGAAGGTAGCTCGATGCGGGCACGTTCGACGAGCCGCGACCCGCGACGAAGTCGGTCGCGCGGGTAGCTGGCGCGCGAAACCCGCCCCCACCTGCCGCGAACGCCGCTTGCTCGAGCGCGTGCTGAAGCGCGATGCCGCCTCGTACGCCAGCGAAGCCTGCCGCGATGACGTCTGCTGGCTCGATCGCCACCACGAGGCCCGAATTCGCATAGCGCGAGCTGCGGCGGGAGAGACTCATGCCATTGACGACCAAACCTCCTGGCTGGGTTGCTGCGGGCACGATGAATCCACCCGGGCACATGCAGAACGAGAACACGCCGCGCTCGCCCACGGTCTCGGCCACGCGGTAGCTCGCGGCCGGCAGGGCAGGGTGGCCGGCGGCGGTGCCATACTGGATGCGATCGATGAGCGGTTGCGGGTGCTCGATGCGCACGCCGAGCGCGAACGCCTTGGGCTCGAGCCGCACGCCGTGGCGCTCGAGCATCTCGTACACGTCACTGGCCGAATGGCCGGTGGCCAGCACCACGCGGTCAGCCGGCAGCTCGCTGCCGTCCGCGAACAGCAGGCCCCCGATCTCGGGCCGCGCGCTTCGACGAAGCGTGAAGCCCGTCACGCGCGCGCCGAAGCGAAACTCGACTCCCGCCGCTTCGAGCTCCGCACGCAAGCTGCTGACCACCGCCGGCAGCTTGTTCGAGCCGATGTGCGGCCGCGCGTCGGTCAGGATCGCGGCCGGTGCGCCATGACGAACGAGGATCTCGATCACGTCGCGCACGCTGCCGCGCTTGTGCGCGCGCGTGTAGAGCTTGCCGTCGCTGTACGTGCCCGCACCGCCTTCGCCGAAGCAATAGTTGCTGTCCGGGTCGACCTCGCCCATGCGGTTCACGCGCTTGAGATCGTGGCGGCGCGGCTGCACGGGTTTACCGCGGTCGACCACCGTGCAGCCGAGACCACGCCGGGCCAGCTCGTACGCGCAGAACAAGCCCGCCGGACCGTCGCCGACAATCACGGTGCGACTCGGGCCGACCGCACGCGGATGCGGCGTGCCGAGATCGCTCGGCTGCTCCGCGCCGAGCTCGAACAGCAAATGAAAACGCACCTTGCCCTTGCGCGCGTCGATCGAGCGCTTGCGCAACGCGATCACGGGCAGATCGGCCTCGCTCGTCGCGAGCGCCTTGGCCACGCGCGCTCGC
>JBIOJD010000161.1:0-8091 GCA_044450485.1 Polyangiales bacterium
GCCAAGCGCAATGGCTGCGCAGCACGGTCGGCGATGCGACGCGTGATCAGCGCGCCGAGCGCCAGCGCTGCCAGGTTCACGGCGAGCAGCACCGCGAAGCTCGTGACCAGCGCTGCGGTCCAGTGTTGCAGCGTGCGGCTCCACAGCACCTCCAGCCCCATCGCGGCAAATCCGCTGCACGCGGCCAGCACCAGGGCGAGGGCGCGTTGCAGAGCTGCAGCATCTGGCAAGCCTTCGCCCGTTGGCTCAGCGTCCGGTGCCGCCTCGTTGCCGCCTTCGCTCGCGCGAAGCGCTCCCGATGCGCGGAGCACGCCGACACCAGCGACCACGCACAGGTTGCAGCCAGCGGCGGCGAATGCCGTGAACGCGAGCCCGTAGCGCGGGATCGAAAGGAAATCAGGTAGGAGCGCGCCGCCAATCGCCCCCAACGTATTGGATGCGTAGAGCAGCCCGAGCGCGTTGCCCGAGTGTCCGGGTTGCGCCAGTGCGCGCGACAGCAGAGGCAGCGTACCGCCCATCAGCGTCGCGGGCACGAACATCAGCCCGGCCAGCAGCAACGCACGGGTCACCCCCGCCAGCGCACCTGCCTGCTCGCAGAAGCGCGCCAGCGCATCGAGCCACCCGCCACCGCGCAACACGAACAGCGACACGAGGAGGCCCGTGCCCCCGATCCCGAGCTCCAGCAGCTGGTAGAGAACGAACGGTCGTCGGCTGCGGTCGGCCGCTGCCCCGAACAACCAGTTGCCGGCAGCCAGCCCCGCCATGAAGCTTGCGACCACGGTGGTGATCGCGGGGGTCGTCGTCCCGAAGTGCAGTCCGAGCGCGCGGATCCACAGTAGCTCGTAGCCGAGGCCCGCCGCGCCGGACATTGCAACGAGCACGTAGAGCAACGCGGCAGGCTTGGCCATCAACGCCCGCCGAGCATAGTCGGCATTGCGCGCGGTTTCATACACTCGACGCGTGAAGCACGCCGGCCCCGAGACGCTGAACGAAGTCGAAAAGGGCCCGGCCTACTCGCCCTTCCAGTCGTAGCGCTTGCCCTCGAGCATGGCGCGCATCGCACCGGCCGCGTCCTTCGAGCGCATGACGCGGTCGAAGCATGCTTGCTCCAGCTCGAGGCCTTGCACGAGCGGTAGCGATGCGCCTTCGCGGATGGCTTGCTTGGCTGCGCGGAGCGCAAGGGGTGACCGACTCGCGAGGTTCTGGGCGAAGCTCTGCACGTCGTCGCCGAAGCGCTCGGCTGAGAGCACGCGATGCACCAGCCCAAGCGCCAGCGCTTGCTGCGGCGGCGGCAATGTCCCGTGCAAGATCAGATCGAGAGCGCGCGCCGTGCCGAGCAGCCGCGTCATGCGTTGCGTCCCACCGGCCCCTGGGATGATCCCGACCCAGGTCTCCGGCAGCCCGAAATGGTATGGACCGTCGGCCATCAGCCGGAAGTCGCAGCACAGAGCGACCTCGCAACCGCCGCCGCCGGCGCTGCCGTTGAGCGCCGCAATCGTGATCGCTGGCAAGCGTTCGAGTCGCAGCAGCATGCGGTGCATGGCGTGAAGCCGCGGTGTGCCGGCAGGCTCGGCCGGCACCTCCGCGGCCCCGCTGCTCTGGCGTTCTGCGGCGTCCGCCAGCTCTCCGACTTCGTAGTGCCGGATGAAGATGCCCTCGCCGCCGCCTCTGAGCACCAGCACGCGCAAGCTCGCGTCGGCCTCCAGCTCGGACAGCATTTGGTCGAGCTCCTGCACTCCCGCAGCCGTCAACGTGTGCGTCGGCGGATTGGAGATCACGCAGGTGGCAACATGGCCCGTCCGGTTCAAGCTGAGATGGCGCATGGCCCGCTTCTCGTCTCCGCCCTCGAATCGCCGACCCCCGTCGATCCTGCGAGGCTCCCCGAGATTGCCACGAAAAAAGAAGCTCGTAAATGACGCGCCAGCTCACGCACGCTCGCCACATGCAGAGCCACTTTCACCCGCAGTGCTACGCGATCGACTTCGGCACCACCAACTCTCTCTTGGCCGCAGCGAGCATCGACGGTGTGCACGCACCGATCGCGCTCGATCCGCTCGCCAAGGACCCGTCGATCCTGCGCAGCGTGCTGTATTTCCCGGACGCGACGCATTGCCACTACGGCGCAGACGCGCTCGCCCAGTATGTCGCGCACGGCATGCAGGGCCGTCTGATGCGCTCGGTCAAGAAGTTTCTGCCCAGCCGCAGCTTCGTCGGCACCCACGTCGAGGAGCGCCCGATGAACCTCGAAGACCTGATCGGCGCGCTGCTGGGCGAAATGCGCGCGCGCGCGAACCGGTTTTTCGACGCCGACGTCACGGCCGTGGTGCTCGGGCGGCCCGCGCGCTTCAGCACCGATGATGGCGACGATCGCTATGCCGAGTACCGCCTCGAGCGTGCTGCACGCATCGCAGGCTTCCGCGAGGTCAGCTTCTGTGCCGAGCCGATCGCCGCCGCCCGCGACTTCCGCAACACGCTGGCCGAGCCCAGGACCGTGCTCGTCGGCGACTTCGGCGGAGGCACTTCGGACTTCACGGTCATGCGTATGCGCGCGGGCGACTACGATCCGACCGACGTGCTCGCGATCGGCGGTGTGTCGGTCGCAGGCGACGCGTTCGATGCGGCGATCATGCGGCACCACGTTGCGCGCCACTTCGGCTCCGAGGTTCGCTACCGCGTGCCGATGGGTCACAACGTGCTGACCATGCCGACCTCCCTCTCGGAGAAGCTCTGCTCGCCCGCCGACGCATCGCTCTTGCGCTCGCAGGACGCGCTGTCTTTTCTGCGCAACGTGCGCGACTGGTCACTGGGCGAAGACGATCGGCGCGTGATGGACCAGCTCTTCACCTTCGTCGAAGATCGCCTCGGCTTCGCGGTCTTCGAGGCGATCGAAAGCGCCAAGCGCACGCTGTCGGAGGCCAACCTGGCGTGCGTGCAGTTCAGCTACCCGACGATCGAGGTCAGCGAGCCGATCGAGCGCGTCGCGTTCGAGCAAAGCAGCCAGAGCAAGACCGCCGCGATCGTAGCCGAGCTCGATGCTACGCTCGCACGCGCGCGGCTCGAGCCGGCGAGCATCGACATCGTGTGTTGCACCGGCGGCACCGCACGCCTGCCCGCACTATCCAACGCGCTCGCGCTGCGATTTGGCCGTAAAAAGCTGACGGAGTTCCGCAGCTTTCACTCGGTCATCCATGGCCTTGCCGAGCACGCGCACGCTCGGCTGCGCGGTGAGGCATGAGGCGCAGATCGGCCTACGAGTCGACCGAGCGCGCACACTGTCCGCGTGGCATTTGCCGACGCGAGGTTGCCAACGCGGGTTGAGGTCACCGATCATCGGGGGCAGTGGCTGCATCGATTCGTCCAGAGCTCACCACCTCGGCCACGAGCATCGGCGCCGACCTCAGCGGCGAAGTGGTCGCTAGCCCTGCGCGCGAAGAGCCGGCGCGAGCCCTGCCCGCGCGCATCGGCGAACGTTATCGCGTTCTGTCAGAGCTCGGTCGCGGCGGTATGGCCGTCGTCTACCGCGTGCTCGACACGATCGGCGGACGCGAGCTCGCACTGAAGCAGCTCACGAGGCCCACGAGCGATCGCTACTTCCGCGAACAGGCGGCGGCGTTCGAGCGCGAGTACCACACGCTGGTCCAGCTCTCGCATCCGCGCATCATCGAAGTCTACGACTTCGGCGATGATCCGAACGGTCGGTATTACACGATGGAGCTGCTCGAGGGCGCCGATCTGAGGGAGCGCTCGCCGTTGCCCTGGCGCGAAGCCTGCGGCCTGTTTCACGACGTCACGTCGTCGCTCGCGCTCTTGCACTCGCGCCGCCTCGTGCACCGCGACATCAGCCCGCGCAACGTGCGCAGCACGCGCAACGGTTTGGCCAAGCTGATCGATTTCGGGGCGCTGGTTCCGATGGGCACGACCGGTCAGATCGTCGGCACTCCACCTTTCGTCCCGCCCGAGGTGCTGCACCGCTCGACGCTCGATGCGCGCACCGATTTGTTCTCGCTCGGTGCGACGATCTATTTCACGCTGACCGGCCGCCTCGCCTATCCCGCGCGTGATTTCTCGCGGCTGCAAGACGCCTGGCGCCAGCGCCCTCCGCAGCCCTCGGCCGTGACGCCCGGGATTCCTGCAGCGCTCGACGCGTTGGTGATGTCTTTGATCAGCCTCGACCCCGAGCTGCGTCCGCGCACGGCGTTCGAGGTGATGCAGCGCTTGGCTGCGCTCGCGGGCATCGAGCGCAGCGAGACCGAGGACGTCTCGCAAGCGTATGTGTCGACGCCAGTGATGGTGGGCCGCGACGACGCGCTCGCGGCCGTTCGCGAGCGGATCCGGTTCGCCCTGGACGGGCGCAAGAGCGGACTGCTCATCCGCGGGCCGGCCGGCATCGGCCGTACGCGCATGCTCGACGCCAGCGCCCTCGAAGCCAAGATCGCGGGGGCCGCGGTGCTACGCGTGAATGCCGGTGGCGAAGCCGACGCGGCCCTGTCCGTCGGCCAAGCGCTGGCGGCGCAAGTGGTCGAGGCATTGCCTCAGCTTGCGGTCGCGTGTGCGACCCACGAGCGCGCGACCGAGATCTTGTTCGAATCGTCCGACGCTGACGCCGGCGCAAGCCCCGGCGGCTCCGAGCGCGGGCCGCGCTTGAAGCAGCTGGCCGGCCGCGGCGGCGACCGCGCGGCGATTCAAATGGCGCTCACGCGCTTTCTGCTGCGGGTAGCCAAGACGCATCCGCTGGTCATCTTGATCGACGACGTCCATCGGGCTGACGAAGCTTCGCTCGCGCTGCTCGCTGCCCTCGTGCTCGGCGAAAAGAACCGACGCCTGCTACTGCTTGCCAGCGCCGAAACGGCGGCCAAGGCGCAGGCGGCGGATACCTTCAACCTGTTCGGGCGCGCGTGTGCGCAGCTCGACCTGCCAGCGCTGAGCCGCGAACAAACCGAATCGCTGTTGACCTCGGTCTTCGGCGACGTGCCGAACCTGGCGTTGGTCAGCGATCGACTTTTCACGGCTGCTGCGGGCAATCCGCGCGAAACGATGGAGCTCGTACAACAGCTGATCGCGCGCGGCGCCGCTCGCTACGCGGGCGGGCAGTGGCAGTTGCCTACGAGGCTCGAGGCGACCGAGCTTGCGAGCACCGCCGCCGACCAATGCAGACAGCGGGTGAGCGCGCTGTCGACGACCGCGCGCTTGCTCGCGGAGGTCCACGCGCTTGCGCTGCACAAGCAACTGAGCCGCGAAGACTACGCTCGGGCCGCGAGCGAAGTGCCTTCTGTTGCGCTCGACGCGGCGATCACGGAGCTGCTCGCGCAGCGGGTGCTCGCGAGCGATGGTCGCGCGTACGTGCTTTCGCGGCGCGAGTGGCCGGAGGCGTTGCTCGCTGGGCTCGACGCGCAGGCGATCGAAGCGCGGCACCGCATGCTGGCGTGCGTGTACCAGGACGACGATTCGCGCGGGCTCGAGCGGACGCATCATCTGTTGGACGGCGGCCTCGAGGCAGACGCCGTCGACCTGCTGCTTCGGCTCCTGGCCGCGACCCGAGCCGACAACAACGGACTGATGTCCCTGACGGCGATGAGCGCCGATCGCGTGGCGTCGGTTCTGGACCGCGGCCTGAGCTGTGCCGAGAAGCTCCGGCGCAAGCCGCGAGAGACGATGGAGATTCGTCGCGGGCTTTTTGCGATTAGCATCATTTCCGACGAGGCGCACTATGCGCAGACAGCGCCAGTGTGGCTGTCGGAGCTCAAGCGCGACTCGGGCCTCGCCCACTACGAGGCGGGCTCGGCTGCCGCCAATCCGGGCGAACGCTTGATGAGCGCGCTGACCGCGGCCACCGCGCAGTACGGCGCAACGCCCGAGGACGAGCGCGTCTATTCGGTCGAGGACGCGATCAAAAATCTGGTGTACTTCGTCGCGATCTCGATCGCGATCGGCTCACGCATGCAAGATCCGGTGCTGCTCACATCGCTACCGGCGCTGCTCGAACCGTTCGCGGCGCTCTCGCCGCTGATCCACGCCATGTGGCAGAACTCGATCGCCACCCGCGAGACCGTTCGCGACAACCGCACAGAGCACGCGCTCAGGCGCTGGATCGAAGTCGATGATGCACTTTCCAAGATCAGCTCGACGGAGCTGAGCTACGTGGCCACGTTGCGCGGGGCAATCGGCTACGGCATGGGGATGATCGAAGCGCGGCTCGGGTTCGCCTCGGCGGAGCAGCGCGCGCGCGGGCTCGAGGACGATCCTTACCAGCGAGTGAGCGGTGCATCGCTTCGCCGAATCGCGCGCTTGCACCAGGGCGACTTCGAAGGCGCAGAGCGCTTTCGCCGACGCGCAGAGCTGCTCTCATTGCAATCGAATCAGCGCCAGATGTTTCAGAGCACGCTCACGGCGGAGCTGATCGCGTACGCGCTGGCGAGCGACCTGACGGGGATCCGGCAGCTCGCCGACGCGATCGAGCCGCTCGCCGCGCGCTTTCCGGGTTGGCGCGGCTACAAACACCTGGCGGACGGCTACTTCGAGCAGGCGCGTGGTCAGTTCGAGACCGCACGCGCAGCGCTCGAACGTGGGCTGGCAGTCGCAGAGCCGGACCCGGCTGATCCGAACCGCTGCTTCGGCTCCTGGCCCCGCATCGAAGGCGCCTATCTGGAGGTGCTCGTCGCTCTGGGTCGCGCCGCCGAGGCCAAGGCCCATGGCGAGCGCGCGCTGCAGATGTGTGCGGAGCACGGCATCGACGTCTCCGCCTCCGTGATCCGCCGCGCGCTGGCGTTGGCCGAGGCCAAGCTCGGCGACTACGCAGGTGCGAGCCGGCGCTTGGAGGACGTGATCCGCGATCTCCTGGCGCTGAACATCACGGGTCTCGAGCTGGGCGCGACCTGCGAAGCCCGAGCGCGGATAGCGATCTGGGCCAACGACCATGCTGCGGTCGAGACCTACGGCCGCATGACCGCCAAGGAGTACCGCCACGGCGAGAGCTCGCCGCTCGGTGCGCGCTACGAGCGTTTGATGGACGAGGCGCGGGGGTCCGGCGTGTCCGTGTTGCCGGAGCTGACCGAATTCCAGACCAAGCTCACCACCACCGATTGGCGCAGTGCCGTGACCGTCTCCACCGACACACGGGGCCCTCTGGTGGGCACGCAGAACGCAAGCGAGCGTGCAGAGCGTGCGCTGCGGCTGTTGTGCGAAGCCCGCGACGCGCGCTCCGGGCACCTCTATCTCTATCAGTCGAACGGCCTCGAGCTCGCGGCTTCGCGCGGTGAGCACCCGCCGAGCTCCGAGTTGCTCGAGCTCGCCCAGCGCTTCGTCACGCAGCAGTTGCGCGCGGAAGACTACGCCACGGCGATCGAGACCGAAGAGTCAACGCCCGTGACCGCGTCCTGCTGGCTCGACACGCGCGGCGTGACGCACCAGTTCTTGTTACTGACCGGCAAGCGGGGCGCCGAGCGGCTGTGCGCGGGCGTCGCCGTGATCGATGCGAGCATCAACGTGGGGACCGAGCGGAGCGCGAGACCGTTGCTGGACGAGATCGCCAGCGAGCTGCTGGCGCACGGCGACGCCAGCGGCATCGCGGACGCATGAGCAAGGCTCGACGGGCTATCGGCGAGGTTCGGCGCTGCACGGCTTGACCTGCGGTTCCGTATCGGACCGCGCCACCACGCCGAGCGTGTGCTGGCCGGTGGTCAGGATCGGCGCGGCAATGCTCATGCCTTCGTCGTCCTCATGATGAGCGCACCAGACCTCGACGTTCAGCGTCGAGCCGACCTCGAGCTGGTCGATGCGCCTGACACCAGGCACTCGGCCGCAGTACGGCTTGCCCTCGACCAGCTTCGGGTCACTCCAGGCGGTGGGGTCGTACAGCATGTAAACGCCCGAGCCGCGTTGCTGGAACGCCACGGTCTTGCCGCATTGCAAGGTCACGCGCACGGTCTCGGAGCTCTCGTCGAACCAGAGGGTGCGTTGGGTCACAGACCAGCTCGCCAGAGCTTCGTGACCCGCGCCGTCCGCGTTCGCCGCGCGCGCGTAGTAGAAGTAGTGCGCGCAGCCGGTTGCGAGCAGCGCGAGTAGACACGAGCGAACGATCGCAAAGCGGTGCAC
>JBIOJD010000162.1:0-8085 GCA_044450485.1 Polyangiales bacterium
CTTGGGTGGCGGCGGTGGTGGAGCTGGTGGTGGCAGCGCAGGAGCCTTCGGCGGCGGCGGTGGCGACACCTCCGTGCAGCCGAAGCTGGAGCGCAGTCCAGCAGGCGGCAGCGGCCGCACCTGGTAGAGCTCGACGCGATCGTTTTGCTTGCGCTTGCTGCTGCGGTCGGGCACGCGCGGTCGACTGCTACCGCAGCCCACGGCCTCGACCCGCGCCTCTACGATGCCCGCAGCCGAGAGCCACGCCTGCATTGCCGCAGCGCGCGCCACGCTCTCTGCCATGGTCTTGCGACCATCCCCGCCGTGCGGCAGGTGGGCCTCGACGTGCACGCGCAGATCTCGGCTCGCGAGCATGACCGCACGCAGGCTTTCCAGGCTCTCATTCGCAATCAGTGTGGGCTTGCTCGGGCCGCCCTCGAAGCGCGGCGGTGAGAGCAGCACGATCTCGCCGGTCTGCTCCACGTACTCGAGGCCGTTCGGACAGCCCGCGTTCGCTTGCGGCCCAGGCAAGGTCGGGCAGTGGTCGTCTGCATCGGCCACGCCGTCCTGGTCGCGGTCCGGCAATACCGGCGGTGCAGGCGTGGCTTCGACCTCGGCGACTTGCGGCGCGGGCGCAGGTGTCACCGGCTGTGCCGCCTGCTCTTGCCTCGGCTGCGTCGGCTCGGGCGCCTGCTCGTTGCGTTTGTGGCTCTTGCGCCCGCTGTCGTAACCGACCATGGCCACGACCCGCGCTTGAGGCGAGCCGTAGCCGCGCAGGATCCCGAAGCCGCCGCCCAGGCCGAAGGTCAGCCCGGGTGGAACCGTCAGCTTGAGCCCGAACAGCGTCTCGAGCGGCGAGCCCTCGCGGTTGGCCACGTTGTCGAGCGGAGTCTCACCGCGCAGCTCGACGACCCCGCGCAGCAGCTCCGGCGCGATCGGCACCGAAACGCCTGCCCCGAAGGTCAGCACATCGGTGAAGGTCATGCCCGAGAAGTGAGCGTCCTTGCGCCAGCGCGCGCCGACGTCGACCAGCACCGAGAGTGGTCCGGCCTTGATCTCGCTCGTCACCTCTGGGTGCGCGGTGACGCCCCTGTCGCCCGCCACTCCGGGCCGGCCATGCGTGCCAGCTTCACCGGTCGGTGCGGTCAACGTCAGCTGGAACGCCACCGACGCCGCGTCGCCGCGATAAATCGAGTAGCGGCCGCCCAGAAACAGGTCGCCCGCTCCGAAGCCGGTCGCGGTCGGCTGCGAGCCAAGCGCTGTCCCGCTCATCGCGAGGTTCACGGGCAAGCCCACGTAAACCAGCGCGCGATCGTAGAGCCCGAGCGCCAGCGCGGCGTGTGCCACCAGTTGATCGCGAACCAGCGCGAGCCGTTGGCTGCTGGAGCGGCCGACCACGTTCTCGTACACGAGCGGCTCGCGCGCGTAGTCGAGATGAAGCTGGCCACTATAGCTGAGGTGCGAGCCGACGTCGCCCCCGCTCAGCGCGAAGCCGTCGTCCGGGCGTGGGGCCGCTTGGTACTGATCGAGCGTCGACGACGGTGATGCGTGGGCAGCGCCGTGGACGCTGGCTGCGAGCACGACGGGCATGATCCGCAAGAGCGCACGGCTGCCCCGCGTTCGCGCCTGCCCCTCGCTTTGCCGCTCCTCGCTTGGCATCGCGCGATCATACTCCAGCGCCAAAACGCCTGGGAAATTGAGCGGTCGAACGGCGCGAGCCGAGCCATTGGATGGAGGTCGGTGTATGCTCCCGCGACGTGCGGCGCGTCTTGCTTCCGGCTTGTCTCGTTGCAGCGCTGCTCGTGCCGTGCGCATCGGGCCAGGCGTTCGATCCGCTGCTGCCTCGACTGGCTCGCGGCGGTAGCCTCACCGTGCTGTTCGGCACCAACGACTCACGGGCGAGCGTGCGCGACGGTTGGCTGCTCGGCGAAGGGACCGAGCACATGGAGCTCCGCACGGACGGTATCTTGCGCGTCAGCCGGACGCGTACCTACACCTCCGCCATCAATCCGGACACCGGCCGCCGCGCGGTGTTGCCGGAGCCGTGGCGTGTCACCTCGACGGTGGATGTCTCGAGCGCGTTGCGGCTGTTGCGCGCCGAGACCAAGCTCGAGCTGCACCGTTCCGCCGATCGCGCCCTCGGCTATCCCTTGAGCGAGAAGCTCGAGCCGCTGTTCGCGTGGGATCGCGCCTTGGTCCGGGCTGCGGCCTCCGGCAAAGTGCTCGAGCGCGATCAGTACCGCGGGGGGCGCACGACGTCGCACGCGCATTGCGAATACCCCGAGGACGCGGTCCCGCTCGACATCGTGAGCCTCGTCCTGTCGGCCGCGATCAAGCGCAAGATCGACGGCTTCGACTTTCAGTTGCTCTTGCCGGACGGCGCCACGCATGGCGTGCGCTCGATCGTCCACCGCACGCGAGACCTGAGGCCGTACCAGCGAGGCTATCGCCTGGCGCCGGGGCGCTTCGCGTTGCCGGACGACGAGCTGGCGGTGGCCGACCTCTCGCTCGCCTCACCCATCAAGCACTTGTTCTACCCCCACCATTTCTACTTCGTCTATCCGAGCCACGATCCGGCGACGTTGCTTGCGGTGTGGGGCGGCGATCCGGACGAGCCGCTGTTTGCTTTTCGCCAGCCGTGACCGGAGCGCGCTCGCGGCTCGGGCGGGTGGCGAGCGGCTGCTCGGCCAAGGCAGCAGCGGACTCGCCCATGCCGGCCTTGCGCAGCATGGCGCGCATGATCGCGAAGGAGCTGAGCGCGAGCGAGTCGATCACGAGATCCTTCTGGCCGTCGTAGCGGCCATCGAGCACCGCTTCGGCGGCAGCGAAGAAGAGGCCGAGGATTTGCTCGGCCCAGATGCTCACGAGCGGCTGAAGCTCGGGCGCGAAGCCCACGAGCTTCGCGTTGCGCCACATGTCCTCGGTGATGTCTCGGCGCACGCGCACTGCGGCTTCGCGGATGTAACCGCCTAGCAGTGAGGGATCGCGCCGGTAGCGCAGGAACAGCTCCGCAAACCCGGGATCGGAGAGCAGCACGTCGAGCGTGTCCGCGTAAACCGCGCGCGTGGCCTCGAGGTTCGCGATGTCGCGCACCTCGCGCAGATGATCGAACGCGCGACGCCGCACGGCGCGGATCTTCTCCCGCATCTCCTCGACGACCTGCGAGACCGCAGTGCGAACGAGGTCGTCGATGTTCTTGAAATGCGCGTAGAAGCCCGGCTGGGCGATGCCGGCCGCCTTGGTGATGCGGCTGGTGGTCAGCGCGTGCAGGCCCTCCTCGCGCAGCAGCTCGACCGTGACCTGGATCAGCCGCGCGCGGGTCTCGCCTTGCTTGCCGCGCCTGCCCGGCTCGCGCGTCGATCGAGGCAGCTCTTCACTCATGACAACCGGCCCACCTGCGGCGATTCTCGCGCCGTTCTTACCGTCTGTGGTCGGAAGCGCAGGCTGTGGCTCGAAAAAAGTCGGCCGCCTGACCCTATGCAACAGATCGCGCCACGCCACCGTGTTCGTTCGGCGCAATGCGGAGAGCCGGGCCCCTTGCTTTCCTGGCCGTAGACCAGAATGGAGCAGCAGCCACCCGCTCGCAGGCCATCAGTCCCGCGCCCCCCGGCCGGGTTGAATCGGCCGGAGGATCGCGGAACCGGGGGGTTGGGTCAGCAGAGGTCTTCTACCGGAAGGTCTTCCGCCGCGCCCGAGCGGGAAACCCGAGCGCGGCGTCGGGTCTGGTCGATGAGCAGTTTAGCTATTCGATTATAAGAAATGCAAGCAGCCACCGCGCTCACCCCAAGAGTTTTGCGGCCCGGCGGACGACCGCCGCGGCCCATGCCGCATAACCATTTGTTAAGATGCAGGTTTCCCGGGGTCTGCGGCCACGCCGGATGACGCGAGAGAAGGCCCTCAGCGCAGCTCGTCGGCGCCCACGTCAGGCCGGACCCGCGGGTCGCCGTCGATGTCATCGTCGCAGAGGCCTGCGGCAACCGGCGCGCCCTTGCCCTTTGCAGCAGCGGTTGGCACGAGGTGAAGGTCACCCTGCGTCGCGTCGACGAAGAACCCGGCGGTGGCCGCGTCGAGGTTTCCGTTGGTCGTGGCGGTCGCGCCAGAGCCGCGGTTCACGAACGGGGCGTTGGCCAAGTTGTTCACGACGAGCGCCGACGTGTTTGCAAATCGCCACTCGATTGCCGACGACCGCGGCGGCGTCACGGCGAAGACGGTGTTGTGCAGGACGCTGGCGTCGCACGCTTGCTCCAGCGCCACGCCCGAGTCGAACCCCGAGTCGCTCGCGAACAGCGCCGCGTCGTCCGCGAACACGAAGTTGTTGCGGACAACGCCACCGTAGTGTCCGACCGGCGCATGATTGGGGCACGGGTCGTCGGCGTATGTTCTCCAGCCATCTGAGCTGCTGCTGGTGGTCTCCCCCAGACCGAGCCCGACCCCGCGCGCGCAGTTGCGGATCTGATTGCGCTCGATCAGCGTGTCGCGGCTACCGGTCCAGAAGTGCACGCCGTGCTCCGACAGACCTTGCGCGCAGAAGAAGCCCTCGATCAGATTGTCGCGCACCGTCCAGCCGCGGGCTCCGTGCGCATCGATGCCGCCCGTATAGCAATTGTCGCGAACCTGCGGCCGGCCGGCCGTGGTGAGCTCGATGTGCGAGCAGGCGATCGTGCCGTCGTCGGGAAAGTGGCTGCCCGCCGCGTCGAGGTTGATCTTGACGCCTTGCTCGAGCGCGTCGATCACGTGCACGTCGTAGATGCGCGTACCGTGCACGTCGCCGCTGCTGGTCTGGACGTGAATCGCGTGGGTGTACGCGTGCGCGATGGTGAGATCGGCGACGGTCACGTTGCTGGCTGTCACGGCCACGACCTCACCGGTCGCTTGCGAGTACTCTCCGTCGAGGATGACCTTTTCGCGATCGCCGCTCTTACTGCGCACGGTCACGCCTTCGGCGCGGAGCTGAAGGATCTGGCCACCGAGCATGTACGTGCCGTCCGCCAGCACGATCGTGGTGCCGGGCTGGGCCGCGTAAGCCATGGCGATCAAGTCCGCCGCGTTGCTGACCTCGACTGCGCCGTTGGCGGCGGGCAGCGGGGCGCAGCGCGCGTCTGCGCTCGGTATCGATGCATCAGCCGTGCCCTGCATGCCCCCAGCACCTGTGCCTGAATCCATCACGCGTGCCGCTGCGCCACCCGATCCCTGACCCAAAGAAGAGCCAGCGCCCGCCGCTGAGCCCGCGTCGGTCGATGACGCACTACCCGTGCCGGCAGCGCGCCCTGCCGTACCCGCAGCGGTTCCTCCTGCTCCCCTGGCGCCTGAAGGCGCCTTCGCGGAGCCTGCGTGAGACCCGCTGCACCCTCCTGCGACGATCGCGACCGCGACGAGCGATGACCTCGCGATCGAATGCCAGAGCTCCTGCATCGCTACGATTGTAACGCGATCCGGTTGCTTAGTGGACGGTGGATGAGGCTGTGTAGTGCGTGAAGCCGTAGTCGCCGATCGAGCCGCAACCGTCCGAGCCGCGCCAGAAGGCCATGCCCGGATCTCCCGTGGCGAAGGTGGAGTCACGGGCGCTTGCTCGCATGACACCGTTGACCGAAAGCGAAATCTGATCGCCGACGATCGACGCGCTGATCGTATCACCGTCATGCACGCCACCCGGAACCGTTCCGCTGCCGAGGTAGGTGAAGTCGCCGACCGCTCCGTTCCAACGGACGATTTGCGTGTAGCTCCCGTCATAGGCGAGGTTGCACTCGTAGCCGCGCGCGCTGTGCGCCGAGTCCGCCCAGCGCAACAGAATCTCGACCTCGTGCGTGCAGCTTCCGTCGATGGTGCCCATGTGGATGACCGCGCTTGCTTCGTGATCGGGCGGGAACCCCGAGAGGTGAGCATAAGAGTCGTTGTACTGTTGTGGCCCCGAACGCGTCACACCCAACGCTTGCGTTCCGCGAGCAATTCCGCCTGCCGTCTCGACGGTGGCCCAATCCAGGCCGTCGTGGTGCCAAGCGCCGTTCTCCGAAATCGGCGACTCCGTCAGATCGAAGTCGGTGCTGTACGAGACGCCACCCGTTGCCGACGTGTCACCCATGTCCGCCATGCCCCCGCTGTCTGACGGGCCGCCATCCGTCATCCTGCCTCCAGTGCCGTGCGCTCCCGCCGCTCCGGTCGGGCCCCCGTCTCGCACCATGGTCCCAGCGTCTGCGCTGCCACCCCTTGCAGGGGCGCCGTCCGTCCCCTTCATGCCGGCAATCTCTGACGCACCAGTCGTCTCGGGGCTGGTGTCGGTTCCCGCTGCGCCTCCGTCCTTCGAAGTTCGTCCGGTCGTCGTCATGCCTCCCTGATGCGGAGCCGCGGCGCGGCGCGCGCACGCGAAGACGGGCAACAGCGCGACCAGCACCAACAGTGCGCGAAAGACCGCACGCTGGAGGTTCCTCGCGTCCACAAGACCGCTAGCGCGGCTCGCTCGTCTCGGCGATCATCGATCGTCCGCCGACGGGAGCCGCAGCATGGTCGCTGAAGATGTGCGCTACTTCGAGCCAAGCTTCGGTCGGGATGTCGAAGAAGGCCTCGACCACACTTGGATCGAACTGCTTGCCCGCCTGGGTGCGAATGATCTCCCTTGCGACCTCGGTAGAGCGGCCTTTCCGGTAATGGCGGTCGGCCGTAATGGCGTCATAGGTGTCGACGAGCGCGAACACGCGCGCGTAGAGTGGCGTCGCCTCACCTGCAAGCCGGTCTGGGTACCCTGTTCCGTCCCAAGATTCATGGTGTGAGCGCACGATGTTGCAGGCGGCGGCCAGCGCCGGGATCCCGGCGAGGATCTCGCAGCCGATTGCCGGGTGTCGGCGAATCTCGGCAAACTCGCTTTCGGTGAGCTTCCCAGGCTTACGCAAGATTGCGTCGGGGACACCGATCTTGCCGATGTCGTGCAACAACCCGCCGACCTCGACGCTCCACCAGTCGGCGCGCGGTGCACCCATGCTCTTGGCCAGCATCAGCGTCCAGGCTGCTACACGCCGGGAGTGCCCCTCGGTCTCGGTGTCGCGACAGGCGAGGGCGCGCACCAGACCATCGGCGATCAAACGCCCGGTCATCGCCATGCGAGCGAGCTCGCGGCCCTCGCCCACGCAGCGGTCGAGCGCATCGGCGAGAGCGTCCAGGTGCGGGTCTTTGACGATGATGGCGTCCGCCGTCACTCCTCTCAGCAAGCCGCACACCTCGCGAGCATCGCTCGAGCCCGTGACCACGATCATCGGGACCTGTGGAGCGGACGCTCTGGCGTGCCAGGCGAAGACCTTGCCGTCGGCCATCGGCAGACGCAAATCGACGACGATCGCTTCGAACGAACGCAGCGCCAGCAGCGCGAGCGCTTCCGCGGGCACCGTGCAGCCGACCACCTTGTAGCCGAGCCCGACGATGAAGCGGCTCAACGCGCGCAGCGTGCCCGCGTCGTCGTCGACCAGCAGAATTGAACCGCTGGGCACCGCCTCCGGTGGGCTGCTCTCGATCATCGCTGGACCCCCCATGCTCCATGCGATTGTATCCCCTCAGGCACCAGCGTCGATAGCCCCCTTACCCGCTCACACGTGCTCGACGACCGTGGCGCGGTCGGGGCGCTAGCGCTGGTCAGTGAGAGGCAGCATCACCGCCGCGGGCGCCGCACGCAAGCCATTCGCCGAGCTCGGCGCGCTCCGCGGGCGTCGGCCTGGGCGCACCGGCGGGCATGGTCGTATTCGAGTCCCCTGCCTGACCCCAGATCCGTTCCGCGTTTGCGCGCACCGCATCGAGCTGATCGAAGTTCAGTGTGGCGGGCGCATCGTTGCGGTCCGCGCCCTGCTTCGTGGCGCTATGACAACGCAGGCAATACTGTGCGAAGAACGCCGAGCCGAAGTTCTCGTAACTGAGGGTGCTGCCGCTAGGGCATGGCCGCGCCCAGAACTTGGCGTAGAGCGTGGCGCCGTCCGGCAGGAGCGCGAGGCCGCCATCGTCGATGAGAACGACGGCCGCCTTTGCGTCGACCGCGCCCGCGCTGGCGTTGCCGAACGGCGACGCAGCATCGCTCGCGCCAGGCGCGCCCGAACCGGCGGTCAGGCCCGGGTCCGGCGCGTTCGAGCC
>JBIOJD010000163.1:0-8045 GCA_044450485.1 Polyangiales bacterium
CTGCGATCTTGCAATTCCGGCGACGCGCCGAGCCCCGTTGACGCCGGGCCCCCCGGGCCGCACAACGCAGCGGCGTGCTCGAGACCCTGCCTGAGCTGAAGTTCGACAACAGCTTCGTCCGTGAGCTGCCCGGCGATCCGAGGACCGGCCCGCAGCGGCGGCAAGTGCACGAAGCCTGCTACTCGCGGGTCACGCCCACGCAGGTCTCGGCGCCGCGCTTGATCGCGTACGCGCGAGAGGTGGCAGAGCTGATCGGGCTCTCCGAGCAGGCCTGCCGGAGCGAAGCGTTCGCGCAGGTTGCCGCAGGCAATCGGTTGATGCCGGGCATGGAGCCCTACGCGGCTTGTTACGGAGGCCATCAGTTCGGCAGCTGGGCAGGCCAGCTCGGCGACGGCCGCGCGATCACGCTTGGAGAGGTGCTGAACGCACGTGGCGAGCGCTGGGAGCTCCAGCTCAAGGGGGCGGGCGCGACGCCGTACTCACGCACGGCCGACGGGCGGGCGGTGCTGCGCTCGTCGGTGCGCGAGTTCCTGTGCAGCGAGGCGATGCATCACCTGGGCGTGCCGACCACACGCGCGCTGAGCTTGGTCGCGACAGGCGAGCGCGTGATGCGCGACATGTTCTACGACGGGCGGGCGCAGGCCGAGCCAGGCGCCGTGGTGTGCCGCGTGGCGCCGTCGTTCCTGCGTTTCGGCAACTTCGAGATCTTCGCGTCGCGCAACGATGTGGCGCGCCTGAGACTGCTCGCGGACTACCTGATCCGCACGCACTTCGCCGAGGTGATCGAGCCCGGCGCGCCCGCTCCGCAGCGCTACGTTCAGCTCTTCGAGGAGATCTGCAAGCGCACCGCCGCGATGGTGACCCACTGGATGCGCGTGGGCTTCGTGCACGGCGTGATGAACACCGACAACATGTCGGTGCTGGGATTGACGATCGACTACGGACCTTATGGTTGGCTCGAGGGCTATGACCCGAGCTGGACACCGAACACCACCGACGCGTCGGGGCGAAGATATCGCTACGCCCACCAGCCGAACGTGGCGATGTGGAACCTGAGCCGGCTGGGGAGCGCGCTCGCCGCGCTGGTCGACGACGTGACTCCGCTCGTAGCCGTGCTCGAGACCTGCGCACGCTCGCTCGAGCAGCAGCAAGCGCGCATGCGCCACGACAAGCTCGGGCTCAACTTCCAGGGCGGCGAGGACGGGCTGGTCGACGCGCTGCCCGAGATCCTGCAGCTGTGCGAGACCGACATGACCATCTTTCATCGCGCGCTCGCGGACCTGCCGACCGACGCCGAGGCCACGGACGATGCGCTGCTCGCGCCGCTGCAGGCGGCCTACTATGCACCCGAGCGAATCAGCCGAGATCAGCGCCAGCAGATCGCGGCGTGGCTGCGCAGCTACGCGGCGCGCCTCGCGCGCGAGGCCACACCGCCCGAGCAGCGACGCGCGCGCATGAACGCGGTGAACCCCAAGTACGTGCTTCGCAACTACTTGGCGCAGCTGGCCATCGACGAGGCGGAGCAGGGCGATCCCACGCTGGTCGGAGAGCTGCTCGAAGTGTTGCGCCAGCCTTATGCGGAGCAACCGGGGCAGGAGCGCTTCGCCGAGAAGCGGCCGGAGTGGGCGCGACACCGGCCGGGCTGCTCGATGCTGTCGTGCAGCTCGTGAGCGCGGACGCGCCCCCGGCTATGGCGTGGTCGGCGCGGGCGTGGGCGTGGTAGGCGCGGGCGCGGTAGGCGTAGGCGCGGGCGCGACCTTCATCGCCTTGCGCGCGCCGAAGCACGGATCGCCGAGCACGCTAGGGATCCGCAGTGTGAATTTCTTGTCGCCGTGGCGGATGGTGTATTTGCCGCGCTCGAGCTTGGGCGTCTCGCAAGCCGCTGCGACGGGACGGCAGTCCTCGGTGCACGTGGCGCCGTCCTTGTGCTCGCCCCAGTAGCGACTGTGCACGGTGATGGTGTTGCCCTCGCGCTCGGCGTGGCACTGGATCGACGGCATGTCGTCGCACGCGTTGCTCACGCACCACGGGCTGAACGCGCCGATGACCACGCTCGATCCCGCCGCCAGTGTCTGCTTCTTGGCGTCGGCGAGGTACTTGACCTGGCCCTGCTCCTCGGAGCTCGCGAACACGCAGAACGGCACTCCATCCTCGATCACCACCTTGCTGAAGCCGAGCCTGGTCGACGCGGTCATGGGAGGCGGGATCTCTTTGACCGGCAACGGGCCATTGGGCGGCTCGGCCGGGCTCTTCTGGGTCAGCACCGCGGATTGGTCCGCCGGCGCCTCCGGCTCGAGGTCATCCGAGTGACAGCCTGCGAGCACGCACGTCAGCAACGGTGCGACCCAACCGACTCTCCCGATCGCTCGCAACGACATGGTGTGCCCGCGACCGTAGCGCAGACTCGGTCGCCTGGCCAAGCTCGTAAGCGGGCGCGCTCAGGCCGGTCGGCCGCCTTGCCTTTACAACGGTGAGGGTTGCGGTATGAGCGCCGGGCGATGAAGGCCGCGACCGCACAGGGCACCGTACGACGTGGCGGTGCCGAGCCCGAGGTCGACAGGCTCAGAGCATCGAGCACCGCAGCGATCGCGGTGCTACTCGCGGTCTGCGCCTCCAGCGCTCATGCGCAGGCACGCGACCCCGACGATCCGTACCGCTATGACCTGCGCTTCGGCCTGTTCCCAGCCGCGTTTCAGGGTGCGCTCAGCCAGAGTTACTTTGGCTCTGCAGCGCGCGGCGAGCTCGACATCGCGCGCCACCTCGGGGTGCAGGTCTCGGGTCATGCGGCCTGGGCCAACGTGGCCGGCGAGGACACGGGCCACGCCTTCGCACTACGCGCAGGGTTCTTGCTGCACGTCATCGATCGCGTGGAGACGAGCAAGCTCAGCGGCACCGTCTACCCCGACGACACGCCGATCGTCGGCGGCCGCGGCACGGGCACTGATCACGATCTCGACGTGCCGGTCAGCAGCCGGCTCGGCGGCTCGCGCCTCTCGCCACCCGACAAAGACCGCAGCGCCGAAGCAGCCGTGCGCATGCTTCACACCATTCGCATCGGTTACGATCTATCGCGCGCAGTCGAGCGCGCCAGACCGGACGCGAGCGACGGCAGCACGCGGCGCTTCGTGAACACGGTGCACGCGCTGTACCTCGGCTACGGCTGGGGCGCGCACTGGAACCTGAGCCCTGACGCGGCCGGCGGCACGCGTGAGGTCGGCTGGCGCACCTTCTACGCCGACGTGCTCTTGACCCTGCCTTCGTTCGTGAACGCCAAGCCGACGCCCTCCACCGCGAAGCTGCCGCCCGACCCGACGGCCCTCTTCATCGGCGGCGCCCGCATCGGCATGGAAGGCGCGATCGACGCGTTGATCCACGACGCGCCGGGCGTCGGCTTCGCTTACAGCCTGGAGCTCGGCGCGCTGCCCGGGCGCAGCGGCGTCGAAGGCTACGTGTTCATCGGGCTCGGGCTCGCGCTCGACGTGGCTGCACGTGGCCGCAGCCTGCGACGCTGACGCAGCACGAGCAGCGCCGGCAGCAATCCGAACAACGCGCGTCCGGCGGGCACGGCAGGTGAGTCACGCCCCAACGCAACCACGGTGCAACCCGTGCTCGACGTGCTCTCCGTGCTCCCGCTGCCGCACTTGGCCGAGAAGCCGTGGTTCGGCACGAAATCGCTGTCCGCACAATGCGTCGGCGGATTGTTCCCGTAGATCGAGCACAAGCCCTGCTTGTCGTCGTCCGCGAGCACGCGCTTGCTCGTCTCGCCGATGGTGGCGCGCGCGGACATGGTGGCGTCCTTGACCATGCTGTGGCCGAGGCCGAGGAAATGCCCCGCTTCGTGCGTCACCACGTTCTGCAAATCGACTGCGCCCGCAGGGCAGGTCTGGCCGCAGATCGTGATCGTCCCGAGCGTCTCGTTGATCTGCATGTCCGCGTCGTAGATCTCGCCGGTATCTGGGTTGTGCCAGACCAGCGTGAGCCCAAACGCATCAGCGGGCAGGCTGCGCGCTGCCCAGTCGTCGAGAAACAGGATCGTGTTCGCGTTGGGCTCGTGGGTGTTGTATTGCGGCTGAGCGCACTCGGCGAGCTCATCGGTCTGCCGCAAATCGAGGCCCACGCGCTGACCGTTGCAGGTCACGGCAGCCCAGGTGGCGAAGCACGCGTCGACCGTGTTGCGCACAGCGTCGAGCGGTGGGTCGCTGTGCATGGGGGGCATCACGGAGTAGCTGATGCACTGGCGGTGCCACGACAGGCCTATCCCGCCCGACGAGCAATTGTCGCCCGGCATGGGCATCTGCGTCGTCAATCGGCAGTAGGCGTGCGCCACACCCGACGCGCCCGTCACGCACAGCGCGGGGAGCACGAGCAAGAGCGTCACACCCAGCGGCTCGCGAATGCGCGACCCCAGCGGACGCGTTGAAAGGATGGGAAGCACCAAGAACTTGCTCGCGAGCCGCGAAACCGAGGCGACTCCACCGGACGCCGGCTTCACAATCATAGCGCAGTCTTCCGAGTGGCGCGCGCCCAATGTGCCCAGGGCGTACAGTAGGACTGTGATGCCGAGCCGAGACCAGCAGACCCTCCCTCTGCAGGTCCCCGTTTCCGAGGCGAAACGCCTCGACCTGGGCGAAGACTGCTGGCTCGAGCTGTACCCCGACTTTGCTGCGATGGAGCACGAGGCGCTGCTGGACGCGCTGCGCGAGGAGCTTCCGTGGTCGCAGGAAGTGTACCGGCGCGGGGGTCGTGTGGTGCCGGCACCGCGCCTGACGAGCTTTCACGGCGACCCTGGCTGCGCCTATACCTATTCGGGGATCGCCTACGAGCCCGAGCCGTTCACGCAAAGCTTGCTCGCCCTACGCGCGACGCTTCTTCGCACCACCGCGATCGACTTCAACAGCGTGCTCGCGAACCTGTACCGCGACGGGCGCGACTCGCTGGGCATGCACGCCGACGACGAGCCCGAGCTCGGCCCGAGCCGGCGAGACATCCCGATCGCGTCGCTCAGCCTCGGCGCCGCGCGACGCTTCGTGCTCGCGCATCGCAAGGATGGCCGGCGCCAGGTGTACCAGCTCGGCGGGGGCTGTCTGCTCGTGATGCGAGGCCTCACGCAGCAGCGCTGGGTGCACGGCGTGCCCAAGACCAAAACGCAAGTCGGCCCGCGGCTCAACCTCACGTTCCGCGTGATCACGCCCCGGGGGCGCAAGCCACCGCAAACTTGAACAGTATTCAACCTGGTACGCGATCGGCTTGCGCCGCAGAGCTGGCGCGCTAGCTTCTGCGCCATGCAGGAAGAAGATCTCGGAGCCAAGGCGGTGTCGTCGTTGCTCGAACGCCTGAACGTGACACCGGCTGGCGCCGACGCGTTCGTGGGGCCGGCGAGCCGCGGCGGGGGGCCGCGTCTGTTCGGCGGCATGGTGGCCGGACAAGCGGTCGTCGCCGCGGCGCGAACCGTCGAAGGACCGCAGATCCATTCGTTGCACGCGTACTTCTTGCAGCCCGGCGACCCTGCGCTCGACGTGAGCTATCGCGTGGACCGGCTGAAAGAAGGCAAGAACTTCCAGGCGCGGCAGATCACGGCGCGTCAGAGCGAGCGAGTGATCTTCAGCATGCAGGCGAGCTTCCAGCGCGCGGAGCCGGGCTTCAGCCATCAAGACCCGATGCCCGACGCCCCCGATCCCGACACGCTGCAAGAGCGCGGCTTCGGTTTTTGGGGCGCCAGCTCACCCGTGCGCATGCGCGACTGCGATGGGGGCGACTTCGATCGCGCGGCCAAGAACGGCATGCGTCGGGTGTGGATGAAGCCGAGCGCGGCGTTGCCCGAGGATCCGGTGCTGCACCTCGGGCTGCTGGTGTTCGCGACCGACATGACGCTGGTGATGACGGGGATGCTGCCCCACCCAGAGCTGCGGCAGCGCCCGCGCGGCGGCGCGAGCCTCGATCACGCGGTCTGGTTCCACCGGCAGCCGCTGTTCGACGACTGGCTGCTGTACACGATGGCCACCCCGGTGGCGCACGCGAGCCGGCCGCTGATGCACGGCGCCATGTACCGTCGCGACGGCACCCGCGTGGCGTCGATCGCCCAAGAAGGCCTAATTCGCTTCCGTTGAGGCCCCGCTGCAGGCCGAGCCTAGCCGAGCTCGACCTGAACAGACGAGCAAGCATGGCCGAGAACGCCATCCGTTCGACGCGCACGGCTAAGCCGACGCGGTTATGTCGACAAGAGGAATCTGTTAGATCGCGAACTCCCCGCCGAGAGGTCGACCATGGATTTGTCGTTCACCGCCGAGCAAGAAGCGTTCCGCAAGGAAGTGCGCGCGTGGATCGGCCAGGCCCTGCCGCAGAACCTGGCGGTCAAGGCCAAGCAGCACGCGCACTTCGAGCCAGAGGAGCAGAAGCAGTGGCACCGCATCCTCCATCAAAAGGGCTGGGCGGCGCCCAACTGGCCGACGGAACACGGCGGCGCGAACCTCGACCCGACCAAGCGCTTCATCCTGCGCGAAGAGCTGATGCTCGCGGGCACGCCCGACCTCAGCCCCTTCGGGCTGGGCATGGTCGGGCCGCTGCTGATTCAATTCGGTAGCGACGCGCAGAAACAGCGGTTTCTGCCGAGGATCCTGAACGGCGACGAGATCTGGTGTCAGGGCTACTCGGAGCCCGGCTCGGGCAGCGACCTGGCGTCATTGCAGCTCAAGGCCGAGGACGACGGGCAAGGCCACTTCATCCTGAACGGCCAGAAGACCTGGACCACGTACGCTCAGTACGCTGACTTCATCTTCGTGCTCGCGCGCACGGACCGCACCGCCGCGAAGCGCCAGATGGGGATCAGTTTCTTGCTCTGCGACATGAAGACCGAAGGCTTGCGGGTCGAGCCGTTCCTCACGCTCGGCGGAACCCCCGCGTTCTGCGACACCTACTTCGACAACGTGAAGGTGCCGAAGGAGAACGTCGTCGGGCCGCTCAATCAGGGCTGGGCCATCGCCAAGGCGCTGCTCGGCCACGAGCGCGTGGGCATCGGCGACGTGGGCGGCGCGACACGCGCGCTCCGCAACCTCAAGCACATCGCCAAGAACACGCTGCGGGGCGAGCAGCGGCTGATCGACGACCCGGCCTTCCGCGCCAAGATCGCGCGGCTCGAGATGCGGATCGAGAGCCTGCGCATGGTGATCTACAAGACGCTCGCGGGCAGCGAGCTCGGCAAGGCGCCCGGCCCCGAGTCGTCGATCCTGAAGATCCGCAGCTCCGAGCTGCAACAGGAAGTCGGCGAGCTGAGCATGGAAGTCATGGGCCACGACTCGCTCAACTGGTTCAACGAGGGCGCGGTTCCGCCCTACGAGTACTGGGTCGCGAGCAACTTCAATTACCAGCGCGCGACCACGATCTACGGCGGCAGCAACGAGATCCAGCGCAACGTGATCGCCAAGAACATCCTGCGTCTGCCGGGGGCTTGAGGAGTATTCATGGATTTCGAGCTCACGGATGAACAGCGGTTGCTCTGCGACAGTGTCGCGAGCTTCGTCAAGAAGGACTCGCCGATCGAGCGCTTCCGCAAGCAGCGCGACGTCGAGCCGGGCTATTCCAAGAAGACCTGGGCGCAGATGGGCGAGCTCGGTTGGCTCGGTTTGCCGCTGCCGGAGGCCGCGGGCGGTCTCGGCGGCGCGTTCATCGACGCCGCCCTGGTGCTCGAACGCTTCGGCACGACGCTCGTGCCCGAGCCCTACATCCCATCGGTGCTGCTCGGGGGCATGGCGGTCGCCAAGGCGGGCAATGCAGCGCAGCAAGACGGCGTGCTGTCGCCGATGATCGCGGGCAAGACCACCCTCGCCCTCGCCTATGCCGAGCGCGAGAGCCGCCACGACGTCACCCAGGTGCAGACGCGCGCAGAAAAGAAGGGCTCGGGCTACGTGCTGCGCGGCGAGAAGCAATGGGTGCTCTCCGGCGACAGCGCCGATCACCTGATCGTGTCCGCGCGCACTGCAGGCAGCAGCGCCGAAGCGCGAGGCATCTCGCTCTTCGTCGTGCCGGGCGACGCGAAGAAGCTCGAGCGA
>JBIOJD010000164.1:0-8030 GCA_044450485.1 Polyangiales bacterium
CGGCCCGGAGCTCGTGCGGATCACCTCGTAGCCCTCCATCGCACGCAGGGCGAGCCAGCGCGCGAAGTCGTAGGCCTCGTAACGTGCATCGAGCGCCTTGGCCGCCCCCACGTAAAGCATGGTGAGGGCCCTGCGCGCGCGCGTCACGCGGATCGGCTGGTAGTTCCGATTGAGGACCAGTACTGGGGCGTCGAGTCCGTAAGCCATGAACGCTGTGCGGGCGCGCGACCGCGCCCACTGATTAGCATAGCAAAACTCGGGCGATCGAGCCCTGAGGGCCGCAACAGGGGCACTGGGCGGTCGATATTCGGGCATGCACGCACGGTTCGGGATCGCATTCGCGGCTTGCCACGCGATCGCTTGCCTGCAGGTCGAGCCGCCAGCGTCGCCGAGCTCGGTCCAGATCCGCCTCACGGCTTCCGACTGGACGGGAATACCTGGCTCACGAGGGGCGCTGCCGCTGCGGCCACACCTCGCTCTGATCCACACGCACCCGCTCGCCCCAGCCACGGACGCGGTGCTTCTGCTGCGCGGGCTCGACTCGAAGGATCTGCGATCCTCCCTGTCGCACAAGCCCTTGCGCTCGGACTATCTCGAACGCTCGGTGCCGTGCGACGTCGTGCGCGAAGGGTCCGCGCTCTCGATCACGCCACACGACGCGCTCGATCCGGGCATGCCGTATACGCTCGCGGTCGCCTCCTGGGAGCGCTCGCTCGACGGGGTGGCGCTCGGGGCCGCGCTGCCCGCGACCTTCGGGCTCACGACGGAAAGTGGCCCCGAGGCGGGCGCGCGTGTGCTCGAGTCCTTTCCGGCCGACGGCGCGGTGTCCGTCGGCACGAACCTGGAAGCCGCCGTCATCGCGTTCGACGGCGACGTGGCAAACGGTGCAGAGGGCGTCTGGTTGCAAGGCCCTGACGGCCTCGCGGTTCCGGTGCAAGCCGCTGAAGGCCCGTGCGCCGAGCTGGCCGAGGAGCACGACGGCAGTGCCTGCGTGAAGCTCGTCCCGACCGAGCACCTCGCGCCGGACGCGCTCTATGCGCTCGCGGTCGGCACCGCGGCGCTCGATGCACATGGCGCGCCGATCGGACCCTTCACGGCGACCTTCCGCACCGCAGCGGGCAGCGACTGGCAAGCGCCCAAGACGCTGCCGCTCGCGTGCTCCAGCGACGAGCAAGCGCTCGACGTGGGCTGCGTGCTCTTCGACGACGAGAGCGTCACCGTTCGCGTTCGCGCTGACGAAGCGGTCACCGCGAGCCTCATCGCAAGTGCCACCCGAGCGGTGGCGGTGGCACCGAACGGGGAGCTCGCCCTGCGCCTGACCGACCTGTCGCCGGACGCCCGTTTCGACGCCACGCTCAGGATGCGGGACATCGCCGGCAACGTCACCGAGCACACCGTGTCGCTCCGAACGTTGCCGCCGTTGGCCTCGGTCTCGATCGTCGAGGTGCGCGCCGATCCCCTCGGTGCCGAGCCAGCACAAGAGCTGGTCGAGCTGTTGAACTACGGCACTGCCCCGGTGGACATCGAAGGCTTCGCGCTCGACGCTTGCGCCGTAGCCCCGGTACCGCCTCTGGGCCGCTCATTCGTGATGCAACCGGGCACGCGCGTGCTGCTCGTTTCCGACGACTTCGATCCAACGGATGCGCGTGACGCGCGTCCACCGCCCGGTGCACCGCTGCTACGAATGGGCCGCGCGCTGGCCGGATCCGGCTTGAGCAACGCGGGAAGCAGGCTGTGCCTGCACGACAGAGAGGGTCAGCGGGTGAGCGCCGCGCCCTCGACGCCTCGGCCGCGTCCGGGCGTCTGCAACGTGCGAATCAGCACGGACATGCGAGACGGCTCGCCCGGCACGTTCGGCTATGACGCCCACGACACCTGCACACCCGGCCGCTAGCCGATCGCTTGCTGGTAGACTCGCCGCGATCGCATGGCGCGTGAGCAGACGCTGCAGGTGACCGTCGACGAGATCCTCTTCCGCAGCGAAGACGGTCGCTTCGTCGTGCTGCGTGCGACGACCGAGGCGGACGCGCTGCCGGTGGTGCTGGTCGGGGAGCTCGGCGCGGTCGCGCGCGGCGAAACGTTGTCCGTTCGCGGACAGGTAGAGCGACACAAGCAATACGGCGAGCGCTTTCGCGTGGAGAGCTTCACCCCCATCACCCCGCGGACGAGCCAAGGCATCATGCGCTACCTCGGATCGGGGCTCGTACCTGGCGTCGGACCTGCGCTGGCGGAGCGGCTCGTGCAGCGGTTCGGGGATCAGACGCTCGAGGTGATCGCGACGCAGTCGGGTCGCCTCCGCGAGGTGAGCGGGATCGGCAAGGTCAAGGCCACCGCGATCGCCGAAGCAGTTCGCAGTCGGGCGGCAGAGGCCGAGGCGCTCTCGTACGTGCAAGGGCTCGGGCTCGGCCCTTCAATCGCCAAGCGCATCCGCAAGCAATACGGCGACGACACCGTGCGCGTGTTGCGCGACGATCCGTATTTGGTCGCAGAGCAGGTCCCTGGCGTGGGCTTTCTGACCGCGGACCGGATCGGCAGCGCCCTCGGCTACGACAAGGACGATCCGCGGCGAGCGGCAGGCGCTGCCCTGCACTTGGTGGGCCGAGCGGCCGACGACGGCGACGTGCTGGTACCGATGCACGAGCTGATCGAGCGGGCGAACGCGCTCTCGGTACCCGAGCCTGCGCTGCTCGATGCGGTCGAAGCGCTGCGGGCGCGCGGGCTGTTGGTGGTCGAGGACTCGGCGGTCTACGCAACGCCGCTGCACCGGGCCGAGGTGAGCGTGGCGCGCAAGCTGCTCGCGCTCTCGGGCACGCGCCCACGACCCCCGGGCGCGGCGCAGGCGATCGCGCTCGCGCGCTCGGTCGAGCTCAGCGAAGCGCAACAGGAGGCCATCGAAGCGTCGTTCGATCACGGCTTGTTCGTGCTGACCGGCGGCCCGGGAACCGGCAAGACTACCGCCGTGCGGGCGTTGGTCGATGCGCACAGACGCCTAAAGCGCAACGTGCTCTTGTGCGCGCCGACCGGACGCGCCGCCAAGCGTCTGAGCGAAGCCACGGGGGCCGAGGCTCAGACCATTCATCGCCTGCTCGAGTACAACCCCAAGACCGGGCGCTTTCACCGCGACGCAGATGCACCACTGCAAGCAGACGTCGTGTTGGTCGACGAAGCCTCGATGCTCGACCTGCTGCTCGGTGACAGCCTGCTCGCTGCCATTCCGCGTGGCTGCACGCTGGTGTTGGTCGGCGACGTCGACCAGCTGCCGCCGGTCGGCCCCGGACCGCTGCTGCGCGAGCTCCTCGGTGCCGGCGTGTGCAGAGTGGTGCGCCTGACGCAGGTCTTTCGCCAAGCGCAGCGCAGCGCAATCGTGCGCGGAGCGCACGCGATTCAGCAGGGCCGGCTGCCCGCGTACACCCCGGCGGGCGAGCGCGGCGACGGCGACCTGTTCTTCGTACGCGCGAGCGATCCGGAAACGGTGAGCCGCCGCTTGCTCGACACGCTCGATCGGATGCAGGCCGCCTACGGGCTCGATCCCAAACGGGACGTGCAGGTCTTGAGCCCGATGCGAAAAGGCGCGCTCGGCACCCATCGCCTGAACGAGCTGCTCCAGCGAGCCTGCAACCCGGGCCCCCCGGACGCGCCGCCCGGCAAGCTGCGCATCGGTGACAAGGTGATGCAACTGCGCAACGACTACGAACGCGAGGTGTTCAACGGCGACCTCGGGGAGGTCGTGGAGATCGCTCAGCGCGCGCTCGTGGTGCAAATCGGCGCGCGCCGCGTCGCCTACGACGACGACGCGCTAGACGCGCTCGCCCTCGCCTACGCGTCGACCGTGCACAAAGTGCAGGGCAGCGAGTTCCCTGCAGTCGTGTTGGTGCTCCACGCAGCGCACTACGTGCTGCTCAGCCGCGCCCTGCTCTACACCGCGATCACGCGCGCCAAGCGCCTGGCCGTCATCGTCGGCGAAGAGCGCGCCGTCGCCCGAGCCGTCGCCCACGCCGCCGAACGCCACACCCACAGCCGCCTCAAACAGCGCCTGCTACAGCAAGAACCTTCATAAGCGCCCCTGCGAAGCGTGAGCGAAGCGAGCCCGGCGGATGGGTGGGTCCCGGCGGGCTTTGCTCGACGGGCGGGAAGGGCGCGTGCCCTTCCCGTTATCAAACCGGGGTGGGTCCCGGCGGGCTTTGCTCGACGGGCGGGAAGGGCGCGTGCCCTTCCCGATATCAAACCGCCCTCCCCGTTACTTGCCGAGCGCGGCGATGATCCCGTCGTGGAAGCCGGGGCGGAAGCCCTTGATCCGTTCGTTCGCGCGGCTCGGGTGCACCCGGTTCGAAAGCAGCACGATCACCAGATCGCGCTCCGGGTCGCACCACACCGAGGTCCCGGTGAAGCCCAAGTGGCCGAAAGCGTGATCGCTCATGCGCCGGCCGGCAGAGCTGTCCTTGGGGCTCTTGGTGTCCCATCCGAGACGCAACGTGCCGCCATCGGGATGCGGCGCCAGAGCCTTCTCCATCAGCTCGCGGCTCAGGAAGTCGGACTTGCCGAGCAGCGAGTCCAGGCAAGCGCGGCCGAACACCGCCACGCCGTGAGCCGTCCCGAACAAGCCCGCGTTGCCGGCGACCCCGCCGAACGCCGCGCAGTTCTCGTCGTGAACCTCCCCGCGGATCAGCCGTCCGCGCCACTCGCAGTGCTCCGTCGGCGCGGCCTCTCGCACCACCTGGGCCCGCCGGTCGGGCGGCAGCGCCGCGGGGTAGTACACGTCCCGGCTCACGCCGAGCGGCTCGGTGACCGCACGCGCAACCACCTTGTCGAGCTTGTCCCCGGCGATGCGCGCGATGACCTCACCCGCGATCAGGTAGCCGAGGTCGCTGTAGAGCACGCCTGTGGTCTCGCCCTCGGCCGGACGGCGCGAGGCTTCGCTCAGGATCCAGCGCCGCGCGGCCGCGCTGCCGGCATCGTGCGGTACATCGAGGTACAGCCCGCCCCACGCGGCGAGGCCCGCCCTGTGGGTCAGCAGCGCTTCGAGCGTCGCGGTGCCGCCCACCCCGCCCCGCACGTCGCTCACCACGGTGTCGGTTCGCGTGTCGAGCGACAACCTGCCCGCCGCCACCAGGCGCAGCGCGGTCATCGCGACGATCGGCTTGGTGATGGAGGCCAGGTCGTACGGCGTGGCCGCCTTGACCTCGGGCTCGCCTGCGCGCAGCCGTCCGGCTGCGACCTCGACGTAGACGACCTCTTCGCCCTCGCGCCACGACACGCAGGCGACCCCGCCCGGAAAGGCCTGCCCCGCCACACCCGCATCCATCAACCGGGACGCTTCCGCTTCGACGCGTTGCTTACGTTCCACGTTGTCCCTGCTGGAGACGCGAGCTGCGCGCGGAGGCCGCGCGCGACACGACCCTTGCTGGGCCGCCCGAACGCGCGCGGAAGATTCCTGCTCGAACGGCGATGCGACCTGCGATAAACGAAAGCTGCCGGGGTGAGCCCATGTCCACCAGTGACTCTGATCAGCTTCCTTATGCTACTGCCAAAGGGCTGAGAATACTCGGAAAAATTCGAGAACGGGCAGAGGATTTCGAGGTCCGCGAAATCGCTGCATACGAGCCCGCGGGCCACGGCGAGCACCTGCTGGTTCACTTCGAGAAAACCGGCCTAAACACGCAGGACGCCGTGCGTCGCATCGCACGTGCGCTCGATTCGGATGCGTCCCAAGCGGGCTGGGCTGGGCTCAAGGATCGGCAGGCGGTCACGACCCAGTGGGCGAGCTTCTTTAGCGCCGATGCTGGCCGAGCGCGCGCCCTCGAGCTGCCCGGCATTCGCGTGCTCGACGCGCGCCCGCACCCTCACAAGCTTCGGACAGGACACCTGCGCGGCAATCGCTTCCGGATACGCATTCGCGGTGCCGCCGAGGGTCTCGAGACTGCGCGCGCGGTCCTCGGTGAGCTCGCCGCGCACGGCACGCCCAACTACTACGGCGAGCAGCGTTTCGGTCGCGATGCGCAGAACGCGCCGCGAGCGCGCCGCTGGCTGGCCGAGAATGGACCTGCCCCGCGGGACCGCTTCGAACGCAAGCTGCTCGCGTCGTCGCTCCAGGCCTCCTGGTTCAACACCTGGCTCGCGGACAGGGTGCGGGAGGGCGCGCTCGGCGTTGCGCGCGCCGGCGACCTGATGCGCAAGGAAGACTCGGGAGGCTTGTTCGTGACGGGAGATCTCGCCGACGCCGAAGCGCGCGTCGCGAGCTTCTCGATCAGCCCGACCGGCCCCATGTTCGGCGCCAAGATGCGCTGGCCGGAAGCGGAGGCGCTGCGCATCGAGCAGGCGCTGTGGGCGCGGGAAGGGCTGCCAGACGCTGCGCTCGCCCGCTGGGCGAAACTGCTGCCGGGAACACGACGGGTGGCACGCATGCGACCGGAGCAGGTGGAGCTTCGCCCCGTGGATCAGGACCTCGAGGTCGCTTTCACGCTGCAGAAGGGCGCGTATGCCACCGTCGTGCTGCGCGAGCTGCTCAAATCGAGCGCGCCTCAGCCGGTCGAAGATGCGCTCGAAGACGAAGAAGCGCTGTAGTTTGCGCACTGAACAGCAGGAAGCCACCCGAGGGTGTCTCGGCTGGTGCATACTTGCCGCGGGTCGCGCGGTTGCGTAAAGCTCAGGGCTCCTGGCCGACCAGGGTAGTCACGGAGATGAGATGAACATCCAGGAACGCCTCACCGCGTTCGCCATGCTCGGGGCCACGTGGGTCATGTGGTTGCTCGTGGCGCTCTCGATCGTAGGCCTCGCCATCATTCTCGAACGCATTTACTTCTTCACGGCGACTCGAGACGACATCGACAAGCTGCGGACGGACCTGCTCGAGCACTTGCGCCACGGGCGACTGGCGGAGGCTTCGCGCAGGCTGCAACAGTCGCGCTCGTTCGAGGCGATGGTCGCATCGGCCGCGCTCGAGTCTGCAGACGATGGCCCCGACGCGGCGACCGAGCGCATGTCGGGCGAGCAGCAGATCGCGCGTCTACACATGGAGCGCAATCTCGTGTTCCTGGGCACGGTCGGCGCGAACGCGCCGTTCGTGGGTCTGCTCGGCACCGTCATCGGCATCATCCGTTCGTTCCACAGCCTGGATCAGAGCCAGGGCAAGGTGACCGCGGGCTTGATGGCCGACATCGGCGAAGCGCTCGTGGCCACGGCCATCGGCATCATGGTCGCCATTCCCGCGGTTGCGGCCTTCAACTACTTCCAACGCATGATCAAGACGCGGATCGCGCGCAGCAGCGCGCTCGGCAGCCACGTGGTGTCGCACCTGCTCGGGGTGAGGCACGAAAAAGCGCAAGCCGCGGAGTAGGCACGGGCGATGGCCGGCAACATCAAGCAAGAAGACGACGAGATGATCACGGCGATCAACGTCACGCCGTTGGTCGACATCGTGCTCGTGCTGCTGATCGTGCTGATGGTCACCTCGAGCTACCTCGTCAACAAGGCGATCAACGTGGAGCTGCCCAAGGCGGCCACGGGTGAAGCCACTTCGCCGACGCTCGCGATCTCGATCGATCAGACGGGCAAGATCTTCCTCGACGGCGCGCCGATCACCGCGCCCGAGCTGAAGGGTCACGTGCACAGCGCGTATCAGAAGGACCCCGACGTCAAAGCGATCATCTCCGCCGACGGCCGCGTGCACCATTCGGAGGTGGTCTCGGTGATCGACCTCTTGCGCCTCGAAAAGGTTACCAAGTTCGCCATCAACACGAGCCCAATCCAAGAAAAGACGCAGTGACGGTTCGCGGAAGTGTTCCTGCCCGGACTTTCGGCCTGCTCGCGATGAGCGCGTCGGGCCACGTGATCGTCTTTACAGCGCTCGGGCTCGTTCCGTCGCCCTCGCGGGTGCTCGCGATGCACGAGGCCCAGTTCGAGGTCCTGCAGCCCAAGCCACCGCCGGTCGAGCCCCCGCAGATCAAGCCCAAGGAGGCCGAGCCGCCACCTCGCGAGCCTCCAAAGATCGCCGCCCGCGCCGCCGCGCCGAAAGCAGCCGCCCCGCCCCCGAC
>JBIOJD010000165.1:0-8017 GCA_044450485.1 Polyangiales bacterium
CCCGCTTGCGCTGCACTACCGCGATCCGCTCGCGCCTGCCGCGAGCGCATTCGGCCGCCATCCTTGGCCGCTCTACGAGGCCGCTTCATTGTTGCTGCTCGCAGCAGTGCTCGCGTCGCGACCGACGCGTGCCCAGGGAAGCGGCCGGCGCGTGCTGCTCTACTTGGCAGCATACAGCACGCTGCGCATGCTCCTCGAGCCGTTGCGCGGCGATGCTGTGCGTGGGGTGTTTCTCTCCGGGCTCGCCTCGAGCGCTCAGCTCGTGGCGGCCGCGGTGCTGCTCGGCTGCGCCGCCCTTTTCGCGCGGCGCACGTGTCCTGCCTCTGTATGACCGCCCGCGTTGCGATGCGGCCTGCCAGCGTGTACACAGCAGCCGATGCGCGGAGCAGCGCTCGTGCTCGTTGGCTTGGTCGGCTCCGGCCTGTGCTGGAAGGCCGCGGCCGAACGCGTCGTGTCTCTTTCGGTGATGATCGCCGCGGCCCCACGCGTGCCCGCCGGCTGGCTCGAGATGGGTAGCGACGCCGCGGACGTCGCGTTCGCGGTGGCGTCGTGCGCCGCGTCTGCTTCCGGCGAGGAAGCCTCGCTCTGCCGGCCGGAGCTGTTCGCGGACGAGCAGCCCCGCCATCGGGTGTACATCGGCGCGTTTCGCATCGACCGTACCGAAGTCTCACAACGCGACTATCGGCGCTGTGTCGAGCACGGGGCCTGTCCACCGGCGCGTGTTTCGGATCTCGACGCCCGGCTCGGACAGCTCGATCAACCTGTCGTGGGCGTGACGGTCGCGGAGGCCAGCCGCTACTGCGCGTGGGCGGGCGGCCGTCTGCCGACCGAAGCGGAGTGGGAGCGCGCAGCCCGCGCCGACGACTCGCGGCGCTTTCCCTGGGGTCGCTACTGGAACGACCGGATCGCCAACCACGGCGCGGGCGCCGACCGGCCGAGCGTGAAGGACGGCTACGAGTTCGCCGCGCCCGTGACGGCGCTCGCTGACGGCAAGAGCGCGTTCGGTGTGCTGAACCTCGCTGGCAATGTTTGGGAGCTGACTGCCGATCGCTACGCTCCCGATGCTTATGCGAAATCCGAGCGCATCGATCCTCGCGGACCGAGCGCGGGCGATCAACAAGTCATCCGCGGCGGATCCTGGCGCTCGCCGCCCTATACGCTGCGCGTGACGCAACGCGCGGCCATCAAGCGCGACGACAGCCGGCCCGACGTCGGCTTCCGCTGTGCCTATAATGTTCCCTGACTCGCCTTCAAAAAAGCCTGGGACGCGTGTGGACGGCGCGTGCGGCTCGGCTATGCTCCGCCCCCGACTCGCGCCCATGCGTTCATCACCGGCCAGGTCGTTTCACCGAGCGTTCGTCGCGCGCATTGCGCTCGTGCTCGGCGTCGCAGCGCTCAGCGCGTGCCTCGCCGACGAAGGCGAGACGTGCCAGGTCGACAGCGACTGCAGCAGCGGGCTCGTGTGCTCGATCGCTCCGAGCACCGAGCGCGGTGTGTGCAAGACCATGGCCGCCGCGGGCGACGCCGGCTTGCTCGATGCCGGGGCCGAGCAGGATGCGGACACGGCATTGCCCAAGGACGCGGCCGCAGGTGGTCAGGACGGCGGTTGACGCGCGCGTTGCACGCTGGCCGCTCGAGCGCGCCGAAGCGCGGCGGTTGACGTGGATCGGTGCTGGCCGTAGCCTCGGCTCGCTTCGATGTGACGGAGGGAGCGTGCGCGGATCGGTGCGGGTTTTGGCAGTCGTAGGGCGGCCGATGCTGTGCGCGGCGTTGTGCGCGGTGTCGACTCTCGCAGCCGAAGCTGTGGCGGCGCAGGCCGCGGGAGTGGCCCCGGCGCAGCCCGCGGCCGGTGCCGCTTCCCCCGCGACTGCGCCGACCACCGAAGAGACGCGCATCCGCGCTCGCGAGGCGTACACGCGGGGGCAAGCTGCGTTCGCGGCAGGCAAGTTCGCAGAAGCAGACGCCGCGTTTGCCGAGGCCTACGCGGCGGTGCCCAACCCGATCGTGCTGCTGAGCAGCGCCGAGTGTGAGGTGCAGCTCGGCAAGCTCGAAGACGCCTACCTCACGCTGCAGCGTTACCTCAAAGACCGTCCGGACGCGCCCGACCGCGCCGAGGTCGAGCGCAAAGCCACCGACCTCGCAGCGCTGCCCGCGACGCTGGCGCTCACGACCGAGCCGTCCGGCGCCATGGTCGAGCTCGACGGGCAGCCCACGCCGCAGCTCACCCCGGTCGAGCTGCAGGTGCCGCGAGGGGATCACAGGCTGCGGCTGACGCTCGCTGGTCACAAGCCGAAGGACGTGCCGGTGCAAGCGCGCATCGGTGCGCGTCTCGAGCTCGGCGTGGCGCTCGAGCGCGAGGAAGCCGCAGTGGCGGCCGAGGCTGCGACCGCGAGCCCCGGCCCCGCGCCCGCAACCGCGCCACCGAAGCCATCGACCACGGCGCTGTGGGTCACGAGCATCGTCGGTGCGACCGGGCTCGTCACCGGCACGGTGCTCGGCTTCATGGTGCTCGCGGAGCGCAGTCACTTCGACGCCAATCCGACGGACCAGACCGCCAAGCGAGGCGAGCGGCTCGCGCTCTTCACCGACGTTTCGTTCGGCGTGGGCGCGATGGCGCTCGTCACGGCCGCGGTGCTGTATTTCACGGCCGACCAGCCGTCGCATCCGGTGAGTCAGCCGGGCGACGCCGCCCAAGCGCCACACGCGGAGGCCTCGCCGCGCCTCACGCTGTTGCCGGTTGCGTCCGCGCGCGAGGCAGGTATTGCGGCGATGGGCAGGTTCTAGCATGAGCTTCGCCACGCGGACGCTCGTGCTCGCCTCGCTTTGCTGCGCGTTGTACGGCTGCGAGCTCGTCGCGAACTTCGACCGCAGCAAGATCCCGACCGCCCACCCCGACGCAGGCGCGCACGACGCGGGTCGTGACGCGGCCGCGAACGATGCAGCCGCCAGCGATGGCGCCGCGAGCGATGCCGCGAGCGATGCCGGCTCGTCCGACGCTGCCCAGGAAGACGGCGGCTGAGCGCCCCTCAGTGCGCCTTGCGCGCCTTGGCCTCGCGCTCGGCGCGGTCGACGGCTTCGGTGCGCACGCCGCGCACGAGCAAGATCTCGCTGGCTGCGCTCATGCCGTGACCGAGCCCGGGGTCCGCGTTTGCCAGGCCGCGCACGAACCACGTGGTGTCACGCAAGTCGAAGCTGGCCCACGCCGAGAGCACGGTGAGGTCCTTGCCGAGCGGCAGCGTCTCGAAGCTCCAGCGACCGCCGTGCATCGCACCATCGACGGCGTCGACCGACACCACGGGATCGGCGTCGCTGACCTTCATGCGACCCGACACGCCGATCAGCGGCAAGCTGATGTCCCAGTCGAAGATCGTCACCGCGCCTCGCCGCGAGACGACCTTGGCCTCGCTGCCGGGCAGGAGCGAGTCGCCGAAGGCTTCCGTGTCGAGCAGCACTTTGTGCACGAGCGCCGCGTCCTGGTGGATCACGCCGACCGCGGCGATGCGGTTGAGGCGCGCGCCGGTCACGTCGAGCAGCACGAGATCCCCGCGCATCAAGAGCGGCCACAACGCCTTGAGATCGAGCTGCGGCTTCTGCAGTCCGCCCGCGGCGCTGGCCTGGGCGTGATGCCCGGCGCGGCGCTCGGCCTCTTCGCGGAAGCTCAACACCATCGCGTACGTCAACGCCATGTCGGCTGAACGATTCACGCTGCGGGCCGCGCTCGCGAGCTGGCGTGCGACGTAGTTCGCGCTCCGCAGATCGAGCCGCAACGAGATGCAGAGCAGCGACTCGTTCGCGCTGCGCGGCAGAACGCGCAACGAGATGCGGCCGGTGCCGAGATCGCCCGACACGCTGTCGATGACCGTGCGGTAGCCGACGTCGGCGCGGTCGGGCGGCGGCGGGAAGGTCGTCATCGAGTTGCGGCCTTGCAACGAGAGCAAAGCCAGATTCCAGCGCCAATCGTAGGTCGTGCTCGCGCCGTCGCGCTGCGCGACCTCCACGCGGTCGAGCGTGTGCATGAAGCTCGGATAGCCTTCGGGGCGCTCGACCAGGGCCATCAGAGCCTGTGCCGGGGCGTGCACGATCGCGGCCAGGTTGATCGCAGGCAGCTCGTCGGCGTCGTCGTCTGCGAATTCGACGAGCGCGACCGGGCCGACCTGAAGCTGCGGCTCGAGCAGGGCGAGATCGGCTTTGCTGAGACCCTTGAGCCGATCAGTGCGCGCGTCGTGGGCGGGCGCGGCAGGGGCTGCGTGTGCGTGCAGGTGTGTGGAGCACAGCGCAGCAGCGCCGAGAACCAGGCCGATCGAGGTGAGTCTGGTCATGTTTCGAGTTGGACGGCCGCGCGCTCCGACAAATCAAATGAGCCCCAAACCACCACCGATGCAAGCACAGACGTCGTGAGCGGAGCGAACCCCGCGGGAGCGACCCGACCTTCTTGGTCGGGCCGGGGCCCCGACGGCTTTGCTGGCGGGGCGGGAGCGTGACCCTCCCGGTGAACAAGCGCCTTGACCGGGAGCGAACCGAGGCCGTAGATGTTCGATCGAGCGGGTAGGACCGCGAAACGGGGCGAGGCAACATGAAGATCTTCATCGACTCCGCGGACATCGGCGAGATTCGCGAAGCCGCCGCAATGGGCGTGATCGACGGCGTGACCACCAACCCGAGCCTGGTGGCCAAGACCGGCCGCAGCCTCGCGGCCGTCGTGCGCGACATCTGCGAAGTGGTCGACGGACCGATCAGCGCCGAGGTGATCGCGACCGACACCGACGGCATCTTGGCCGAGGGCCGCAAGCTCGCCGCCATGCACCGCAACGTGGTGGTCAAGGTTCCGCTGATCGCTGCAGGCATCAAGGCGGTGCGCACGTTCCAGCAAGAAGGCATCAAGACCAACGTCACGCTGTGCTTCAGTGCGCCGCAGGGCTTGCTGGCGGCGAAGGCCGGCGCGACGTACATCAGCCCGTTCCTCGGCCGCATCGACGACGCAGGCGGTGACGGGCTCGTGCTGATCCAGCAGCTCGTCACCATCTACCGCAACTACGGTTTTGCGACCGAGGTGCTGGCTGCGAGCATCCGGCACCCCGTGCACCTCGTGCGCTGCGCCGAGATCGGCGCGCACGTGGCCACGATTCCGCACTCGGTGATCCTGCAACTACTGAAGCACCCACTCACCGACCTCGGCCTCGCCCGCTTCCTCGCCGACGCGAAAAACACCCCGCGCTTGTTCCTCTTCAGTGCCGGGGTGGGTCACGCGACCCTCCCGCCCCGCCAGCAAAGCTGTCGGGGCCCCACCCTCCCGCGAGGGTCGCTACGCTCCCTCGAGACAGTCACGCTCCGATTTCATGGCTGCTGCGCCGCGCGTTCTGGTCATCTACAAGAAGTCTGCGTACCAGATCTACGTGCGCGAGCGCCGTCACCAGCGGGTTGCAGCGCTGCTGCGCGCGCGCGATCCGGCGGTTGCGGGGCTGCTGCGCGCGCATCGCGCCCACGCCGCCACGTTGCAGGAAGCGACACGGGTGCTGCACGCGCTCGGTGCGCGCGCGATCTTCCGCCATCGGAGCAGCGATCGTGAGACCGATGCGTTCGACCTCGTGGTCACCCTCGGTGGCGACGGCACGCTGCTGTGGGCCTCGCAGGGCATCGGGGCAAATCAGCCCGTGATCGCAGTCAACAGCGCACCCCAGGACAGCGTGGGGTATTTCTGCGGCGTGCAGCGCGGTCAGCTCGCCGACGGACTGTCCGATGCGCTCTCCGGCAAGCTCCGCGCGACGACGCTCACGCGCATGCGCGTCGAGCTCGATCGCAAGACGTGCAGCACTCGCGTGCTCAACGACGCCCTGTTCAGCCACTCGATCCCGGCCGCCACCACCCGCTACGCGATTCGCGTGCGCGGACGCGAGGAAGAGCACAAGTCGAGCGGCGTCTGGATCTCGACCGCGGCCGGCTCGTCAGCCGCGATTTGCTCGGCCGGCGGCCAAGTGCAGCCGATCAGCTCCAAGCGCCTGCAATTCTTGGTGCGCGAGCCGTACGCGTTCGGCAAGACGCCCTGCCGTTTACGCAGAGGCCTGATCGGGCCGAGCGAGCGCCTCGAGCTACAGAGCCGCATGCGCGCGGGCCGCCTCTACCTCGACGGCCCGCACGTCTGGCACCCGGTCGAAATCGGCTCCTGGCTCTCGTTCTCCCGCTCCCCGGAGCCGCTCACCCTGCTCGGCTTCCGCAGGTAGCGCCCACCACCCATTCTTGACCCGCGCGGCGGCCGTGTGTTGCCATGCCCGGGCGATGCTGGCCCGCATCCACTCGCTGCTCGGCGTCGTCCCTCTGGGCGCGTACCTGTGCCTGCACCTCTACGACAACTGGCCCGCGCTCGGTGGTCGCGAGCCGTGGGTCGATCGCGCCTTGCACGCGCCGTCGCGGCCGTGGATCGTGTTGCTCGTCTTGTTGCCGATGCTCGTGCACGGGGTGCTCGGGATGCAGCGGTTTCTGCGCGGCGCCACGAACGAAGCAGGGCCGAGGGGCGGGCGAGCGAGCAGTCGATTGCAGGCGATCACCGGCCTGCTCGTGCTCGGCTTCGTGGTCTTTCACGTGAGTCAGGTCTGGACCGTATCCGAGGGGCCGCAACACTCGCCTTACGACACGTACGCGGTGCTCTTCAGCACGCTCGGGCGGCCGTCCGTGCTCGGCGTGTACCTGCTCGGCCTGTCGGCCGTGTGCTTTCATCTCGCACACGGGTTGCCGCGTGCGGCGCTGACTTTTGCCCCAGCCCTGCCCGGACGAACGCTGCTCGTGGTTCGCGTCGCGAGCGGCGTGCTCGGCGCGCTGCTCTGGCTGATGCTGCTTCAGCTCCTTGCGCACTTCGCGCTCGGCCAGGCGCTGGCTTAGAACGCGCGAACCCTGGGGAACTGGTGTAAAATCGCCCGCGATGCGTCCTCTCGCAGCCGTTGCGATCAACACCTTTCGCGAGGCGGTGCGCGATCGGGTGCTCTACGGGGTGCTGGGCATCGCGACCTTCGTGCTGATCTTCACGCTCGTGCTCGCGGAGGTCTCGCTCGACCAGCAGCGGCGGATCGTGCTCGACGTGGGGCTCGCGTCGATCTCGCTCTTCTCGGTGCTGGTCGCGGTGTTCTTGGGCTCTTCGCTGCTCTACAAAGAGATCGAGCGCAAGACGCTCTACGTGATCCTGCCGAAGCCGATTCGCCGGCATGAATTTCTCTTGGGCAAGTACTTCGGCATCGCGTTGACGGCGTTCGTGTTCGTGGCGATTCAGGGTGCGGTTCAGCTCTGCGTGTCGTCGATCCAAGCGCAGGCGAGCCCGTGGCTGGTGCTCGCGGTCGCGCTCGGCATGCCGGCGCTGCTCGCGCTGCTGATGTGGAAGGCGCCTGGCAGCACGGCGTTGGTCGTGCCTTGGTCGGGACTGCTGCTCGCGGCTGCGGCAGCGGTGGCCGGCACCACCGACTTGCCCCTCGTGCCCGTGCTGGCGGCGCTGGCGTTGACGGTGGCGGAGGTGTTGATGTTGACTGCGGTCGCGATGTTTTTCTCGGCGTTCTCCACGCCGTTTCTGACCGCGCTCTTCAGCTTCGGAGTCTGGCTGGTCGGCCGCAGCGCCGATTCCATGGCCACGATGAAATCCGAAGCGATTCCGCCTTCGGTCCAGGACGCGCTCAAGCAGCTCGTCAAGGTTTGGCCCAACTTCAATCTGTTCGTGCCGGGGCGCCACACGCTCGAGGTGCAGCTCACCGCGACCGCGGGGCCTCTGAGCTACGTCGTCAACAGCACCCTCTATGCTGCGGGCTACTCCTTCATCTTGCTCGTGCTCGCCGCGGTGATTTTCCAGCGCCGGGATTTCATATGAGCGCCGCAAACCCATCATGACCAGCCGCGGTCCGTTGCTGTCGGCGGCGACCACGCGCAGCGTGGTGCGCGGGTTGCTCGTCTTTTGCGTGCTGCTCGCCTCGTTCACGCTGCGGGTGCTGGTCTCTGCCCGCGCCGAGCTGCGCGTCGGCGACCAGTACCACGCGCGCGGCGA
>JBIOJD010000166.1:0-8011 GCA_044450485.1 Polyangiales bacterium
GAGTACATGTCGAGCCCGAGCTGCACGCGCACCGATCCGGGCTCGGCCATGCCGGGGTCTTCGAGCAAGATGCCGCCGGTCGTGCCCTCCCAGGTGTTGTAGCCGCGATGGGTGAGGTCCCAGGGTTGGGCGTCGCGGCCCGTCGGGCCTTACGGCGCCGCCGCGGCTGCGGCATCTCCGGCGGCGGCAGGCGCTGCGCCGGCCACGGGTGCAGCAGCAGCTGCGGGTGCGGGTGCCGCTGCTGCGGTGGCAGCGGGCGCAGCCGGTGCCGCAGCGCCCGTCGCAGCCGCCGCGGACGTGCCGCCGGTGCCGATCTGGCCGGAAGCCTGCACCGACTGCGCGTGGGCTTGGGAGAGCGGCCCGGTCCATGAGGCCGCGCTCAGCGCGATCGCCGCCGCAACCAGCTCGGTGTGGAACCGCATTGGGGTGTCCCTTTCAGCGCAAGGAAGCGCGAAGCAACGAGCGCCCGTGTCGCACTTTCCCCCGACAAATTCAATAGGCAGGAGCTTGCGTGCCGCTGCCGGCGCGCGCTCGATTGCGCTCAGCCAGGCTGCTGCTCGAGGGTGCGCAGGAGGCGGCGCGCCTCGGTCGCGACCGCGCCGTCGCGGCGTCGCTCGGGCTCGGCCTGAGCCTCGAAGACGCGCAGCGCAACGCGCAAAGTGTCGAGGGCGCGCGTGCGATCCTGCGCGCGGAGCTGGTACCTCGCGAGCAGCAGGCGATGGTCGAGCCGACCGCTGTCTCGGATCACCGCAACGAGCAGCTCGAGCCCGCGGTCGCTGCGGTCCGCGCGAAACAGCGCCTCGATCAGCGCGAGCGCCGCGTCGTAATCCTGGTAGGCCAGGCTGCGATCCATGAGCGGCTGGAGCACGTCCGCTGCCGCGCCCGCGTCGCCGAGCTCGAGCAGGCACAACCCGAGACCGAAGCTTGCGTCCTTGTCCCCGTCGTGAGAGTCGAGTGCTCGCTCGAAATACGGCTTCGCCCGCTCAGGCTGGTGGGCGTCGAGCAGCGCCCAGCCGAAGCGCACGCGGTTGCGAAAGCTCGGCGAGCGCTCGACCTCGCGCTCTAGGTCGAGCAACCCGGGCGGCGACGAAATGCGCGCGGGCGGCGGCGGATCGAATTGCGGCAGCTTCACCTTGAAGAAATAGACGAGCTCGCCGAGCGGCGCGAGCAACGCCAGGTACCACAGCGCGGGCACGCGCCGTCGAGATGCGTCGAACAGCATCCACAGCTTGAAGACGCCGAGCGCGAGCCCCAATACCAGCACGGGCGCATCCTACGATCGATTCGAGAGGCGATGCGAGTCCCGAGCAATGGGTGTGAACACCTGCGACACGGGCTCCCAATTGGGGAGGTCTGAGATCAGAAGCGCCCGCGCAGCGCCCGCGCCGCCTCCTGGCCGCGGCCCTCGGCGCGGTAGAGCTCGGCCAGCCGCCTCAGGTCGTCGTCGCGCACGGTCTTCTGTGCGCGGAGCTCGGCGACGAGCTTGGCCGCCCGGTCGTGGCCCGCTGGGCTGAAGTGGCGCGTCACGAACGCCAAGGCTTCGGGCACGCCGGGCTCGTCTGCGGGCCGATTCCACAGCGGGACGCTCATCACGGCCGACACGATCATGGCCGCGCCGAGCAACAAGGCCCGTGAACGCCAGCCGAGGATGGCACGCACGCACAAGAGCAAGGCCGCGATTGCGACGACGAGCAAGGGGAGCATGGACGCGCTTCCGTAGACCAAGAGCCACGCGCCGGCGTTGTGCGGCGCGTAGTCGTGCGCGATCAGGAGCGCGAAGAGCTGCGGAAGGGGGCGCGTGAGCTCGGGCGGCAGGTGGGGGTAGTACGCGGAGGGGATGCCGGAGGCGAGCATGGCTGTGAGGGTTGCGCCGAGCGCGAGCGCGAGCACCTGCGGCTCGGCGCGCTCGGCCAAGCGCTCGAGCCCGAGCAACGCCGCGTAGCCGACGAACGGGACGCAGAGGGCGAGGTAGCGCGGGCCGATCGTCCAGCCGCCGCGCCAGTTGTTCATCGAAGCGATGGCCAGCACGGTGAGCCCGAATACGAGCGTCGCGCACGCCGCTTCGGGACGGCGCCCGCGATCACGAAAGAGCACGAAGAACCCTATCGGACAGAGCGCGAGCAAAGGCGTGAGCGGAAACAGGCCCGCGCCGAGGTCGACCAACAAGCCATACAAGGCTTCGGCGCTCGGGCCGACCGCGCCGTAAAGCCCCTGTTGATGCGCCTCGCGGAAAGCTGCGTTCTCGACCATCAGGTGACCGGGCGTGAACGGGCTGCCGAATGCGCGCCATTGGAAGTGCATCATGACGAGCGCGGGCACCGCGCCGCCGGCCGCGTACGCGGCGAGCTTGGGCCAGCCGCCGCGCGCGCGCAGCACGACGAACGCGTAGCCCGTCAGCACGAGCGAGGCGGGCAGCGCGGGGTACTCGAAGAGCGTGGTGGCGGCCACGAGCAGACCAGACGCCGCGGCCCGCGCTGCGCTGCACGGCTCTGCACGCTCGCGGGCGTCGTAGAGCAGCATGAAGGCCGAGAACGCGGTGGCTGCGCTCAGCGTGTGGCTCACGAGCAGCATGCCGTAGCCGTAGAGCAGCGAGCCGAGCGCCATCGAGAAAAACATGGCATCGCGCAACACCGGATGGTGGCCGCGGCGGCACAGCCAGCGGTGCAGCCAGAACAGCCACAGCAGCGTGGGCAGAATGGTCGCGCACAGCCGGCACGCCCAGAGAGCCTCGGTGCGATCGAAGGCGCGACCGAGCGCGTGCGTGAGCCCGAGGTAGAGCGCGTAGCCCGGCACGGCGAGCAGGCTCGTGCCCGGAGCTTTCACGCTGTAGACGTGCCCCGCGTGCGTAGCCGCGTCGTTCACCCAGCCGAAGCGCTCGCGCATGGTGTCGATCTCGTAGCGACCTTCCTCGACCAGCGCCGCAGTCATGTAGAAGCGGACGTTCTCGTTGGGATTGTTGATCTGCTCTTGGTAGGGAAAGACGTAGAGGTACGCGACGGCACAGATCGCGAGCGCCATCGCGCTGTGGCGCCTCGAGCTCGTCGACTCCTCCGCGTTCATCGAGCGCCGCCCTGCATGCTGCCCGGTACCCCGGGCCGGCTGCTTCGTAAACCCCTTTTCAGCTCGCGGGCGCCTGTGCTTCGATGCGGCGATGAACCTGCGCGTTCTGTGCGTGCTCGTCTGGCTCGCCGCGTCCACGGTCGCGCGCGCACAGCAGCCGCAAGAGCCGCACCGCAGCCTATCGGGGTTGTTGGCGCCGGCACCGAGCGCCGCTCAGCCTCTGCCCGAGCTGGCGGAGGGCGAACGCGAGCTCGCGCGGCTCTCCTCGCGTCGCGACGCTGCGCTGGCGGGGCGTGCGCTCGAGCTGGGTCGCGCTGCGCTCGGAGCAGCGATCGCGGCGCAGATGGCGGGTCGCCTGGAGCTCGCCGAACGCAAGCTGCAGCTCGCGTGGGCTGAGCTCGCGCTGGCCTCGCGACAGCTCGCGGCGGCCGTCGCGGCGCGGGAGCGGGCGGCCGCTGAGCGCCGGGCGAGCCGTGCAGAAGCGGAGCGCCAAGCCGCCGACGTGGCGCTGCAGCAGGCGCGGGCACGACGACCGGAGGCGCGGTGAGGGCGCCCTTGCGTACAGTCGCAACCGCGATCGCCGCCGCCGTTTTGCTGGGCTGCGCCGGCCCACGAGCGGCCAAGGATCCCCTGGCCGTGGCGTTTGGGGGCGAAGGCGAGGAGCGCGCACGGAAAGACGCGCCAGACCTTTACGCCAGGGCGGTGCGGGCGCGCGCCGACGCGGCGCGGGAGCGGGATGCGGAGGCCAACAGTGACCAGCAGCAGCGTGCGCGCGCGCTGCTCGAAGCCGCGATCGCCGAAGCCGATCGCATCGAGGCCGAGCGCGGTCGTGCTGCGGCGGAGAGCCGGGCGGCCGAAGCGCTGGAGCGACGCGCCGCGCTCGAACGAGAGCGTTTGGATCTCGAAGCGGAGAGCGCGCGCGAACGAGCGGGCGACGCTGCCCAGCGCGAGGCGGCAGCCGCGCTCGCCGACGTCGAGCCGAGCGCGCTGAGATCGCGCACCAAGCGCGAGCGCGACGCCGCTCAGACCCGCGCCGCCGAGCTGTTGCGGCAGCGTGCCCAGCTCACGCTCTCGGCAGCGAGCACGCTCGGGCTACCGACCGATCGCGTCAGACAGATCGAGCAGAGCATCGCTCGTGCCGAGGCGGCGCGCGGCGCTGGCGCGTTGCTCGAGGGCGCGAAGTCCGCCTTATTGGCCGCTGAGGCCAGCCTAGCCGAGGCACGGAAGACGCGCGACGCCGGCCAAGTCGTCCGCGCGCAGCCCTGAATCACACCTGCGAGGCCATCCCCATGGCCAACCGTGCCCGCGGGGAATGGGCGCGTCCCGCTACCTTGTTCATATGCTGGGTTCGGCGTACATTCCAGAATACGGTGTGGTGACTGGTGGTACGTGCTGAGACCCTCTGAGGGCCTCGCGTCTGGGAGATTCGTGATGTCGAGAATGAGCTTGCGCATGGTTTCGATTTGCGCCGCGCTCGCGGGCGCAGCGTGCTCTTCGGATGCAGGGTCGTCCGGCAGCGGCCGGGGCTCGGGTGGGAGCTCCGGCACGGTACCTGGCGGCACCACTTCGGCGAGCCAGCTCCCAGGGTCGAAGGGCTCGTCGAATTCCACCGGAGGCTTCGGCAACTCGACCACCAATCCGTCGGCCAACAACAACGTGGTGCGCAATCCGGGCGCGATCAGCGGCACGGATACCGTGAACGCGTCGTTCATCTGGATCGCGAACTCGGCCGAAGGCACGGTCTCGAAGCTCGACACGCGCACGATGATGGAGCTCGGGCGCTACCTCACGACCCAGAACGGCAAGGGACTTCCTTCGCGCACCAGCGTGGGCAAGGACGGCGCGGTCGCGGTCGCGAATCGCGGCAATGCCACAGGCTGGCAGGGCGGCGACGGCGGCGGCGTGATCAAGATCTGGTCGTCCCAATCGCAGTGCCAGGACAAGAACGGCAACGGCATGATCGACACCTCGACCGGCGCGATGGACGTCAAGCCCTGGGGCCAGGACGAGTGCGTGGCGTGGTTCACGCCGATCAACGAATTCAGCAACCGGCCGGTGCAGTGGGCGCCGGCGCCCGGCCCCGACGTACCAGCCAACATCTGGACCGCCGGCGCGACCATGTGCACTGCGATGAACTGTTCGCTCAACGTGTACCGGCTCGACGGCACGACCGGCATGATCCGTGACACGGTCGCCATCACCGGCCTGATGGGCGTCGACATGCTCACCGCGGGCGGCGGGATCGTGAACGCGGGCGGCGATCCGATGCTGAACATGTTGATCAACGGCTTCATCCCGAGCGGTGGCTTCATCGACAACTACGGCCCCTACGGCGGCGCGTCGGACGCGGGCGGCAACTTCTGGGTGTTCGTGGCCAACACCACCCAGCTGTTGCGCATCGACGCGGTGACCTTGCAGTGGCAGCAGTGGCCCATCCCGATGGGCAACGGCTACGGCATCACCATCGACCCCAAGGGCCGCATCTTCATCTGCGGCACACTCGGTCTCTCGCGCTTCGATCCGGGAACCGCAACGTGGATCAACAACAACACCGATACCGACCTCGGCTACAACGGCTGCATGACCGATGGCAAGGACAAGATCTGGGTCGGCGGCGGCTCGGACCAGGGCAACACGGGGTTGTTCGGCTTCGATGCCGAGACGCTGAAGTTGGTCGATCAGGTCAACCAGGACGCGATGAACCGCCCGATGAACGTCAAGGGTGTGAGCATCGACATCGACGGCAAGGTCTGGGGCGTGAGCTCGCCGGGCGCGATGAGGACGGGCAACGGCAACAGCGCGTGGCGTTTCGATCCGGTCACGCGCGAGGTCGCTGCGTACGACGGCCTCAACGGCGCCTACTCGTACAGCGACATGACGGGCTTCGGCCTCCAGCACGCCGGCTTCCAGACGCCGAAGGTTCAATAGTCGCATCGGGCTCGAAGTGAGCCGGAGGCTCGGGCTCGGCTTGCTCGGCGCCACAGCGCTGCTGTGGGCGCTGTGGCTCCTGCGCGTGACGCCCGCCGCGTCACCGCCCCTGGCTGGCGGCATGCACAACGGGCCCATCACCGTACAGCCCGAGCCAAACAAGCCGGCCGCGGTTCCAGCACAGACACGCGAGCCGAACAAGGCCGCGCAGAGCCTGAAACCGCAGTCCTCGACCGCGGCCCAGCAGGACGCCTATCGAGAAGCGCTCGTGCGCGCCGCGGCCGAGCAACGCAAGCGCAACGAAGCGCGGCTCGTCGTCGCGTTGCAGCGCTGGCCGCGCGAGCAGAGACAGGAGCCGTGGGCCAGCCAACACGAAGCCGAGCTGCGCTCGGCGCTCGAACGCGACCAGATCGACGGCCTGATCGGGTCGTTGCAATGCCGAGCCACGCTGTGCCGCATCGAGCTGCAGGCCCAAGACTCCAACGCGGGAATTGCCGTGAGCGAGGCGCGCAATTTTCAGCAAGCCGTCGGGCCGCAGAACGCGCTCTCCATGAGGGGCGGAGGCTTCGACCGCTCCGCGATCCTGTTCGCCGCGCGCGAGGGCCAAAGCCTCGATCCTTGAGCGTGCGTGAGGCTTTGCTTGTCGCAGAGGGATGCGCTCGCTACGCTGTCGCCAAATCGTGACGCGCTCGCCCTTCTTCATCCAGCCGGCACTTGCCCTGCTCGCGAGCCTTTGCGCCGCGAGCGCTGCGGCCGAAAACCCGCTCGACGCGGACAACCAGAAGCTCGCGGAGAAGGTGGCGCAGCTCGGCAGTAAGCCCGAGGCCGCGCTGCCGCTGTTCACGCTGTTCGACCGTTGGGACGAGACCACCCCACAGAAGACGCTGGCACTCCTCGACCAGCTCGCCGGGGACAAGCGCGTCGCTCCGTCGCTGCGGGTGCTGATCGAGACCCTGCGCGCCGAGGCCAAGGCCCGGCTCGGCGATCTCGACGCGCTGGGCGAACGCTTCGACCAGCTCGGCTACGTCGGGCGCTGGCGCGTGATCGGGCCCTTCGACAACGAAGGCAAGAGCGGTTTCGACAAGGAAACCCCGCCCGAGCAGAAGCGCATGGAGGCGCCCGACCTGCAGGCGAGCTACCCCGGGCGTGAGCGTCCGGTCGGCTGGCGCCAGCATCCCGACATCGTGCGCCGCGGCTACGTCTCGTTCGGCGCGATCATGCGCCCGCGCGAGAACGTGTGCGCCCTGGCCGAGACCTTCGTGTACAGCGAGCGCGCCCGGCCACTCTTGCTGCTGCTCGGCTCGGGTGGGGCGAGCAAGGTCTACTGGAATGGACGAGAGGTGCTGCGCGACGAGGCCTATCGGATGCCGAGCTCCGACCGCAGCTCGGTGATGGTCGCCGCACGCAAGGGCAGCAACCGCGTGCTGGTCAAGGTCTGCGTCGCAAACGGCGCCTTCGGCTTCGCGCTGCGGCTCGGCGAGGCGGATGGCTCACCGGCCAAGGCCTTGCGGGTCGAAACCACCAGCAAGGACGCGCTCGAAATCACCGAGCGGTCGAGCCCACATCTGCCCAAAGCCCCGCTGGCCCCGCTCGCAGCGCTCGAGCAGGCGGCCAAGCGCGCGCCCGATAACGCCGGCACGCTCGCCGATCTCGCGCGCTTTCTGCGAGCCACCGGCGGCGACGATCCGGCGGAGCGCAGAGCCAAGCAGCTCGCGGCGCACGCGGCCGAGCTCGCACCGACGCTCGAGAACCTGCGGCTCGCGAGCGAGCTGGCAGAGGAGCGCAGCGAGGTGATGCGCTTCGCCCAGCGCGCCAAAGAGCTGTTTCCGAACGAACCGGGCGCGCTGCTGCTCGAGGCCAAGGTGCTCGCGAACGGTCCCAGGCCCGAAGATGCGTTGCCGCTGCTCGCGCGCGTACCGGAGACAGACCTCGACTGGGCGACGGCCCAAGTGGTCCGCGCCCAGGTGCTGCGCGAGCTCGATCTGCCCGCGATGGCGCGCTCCGCCATCGAGCAAGCGCTGCA
>JBIOJD010000167.1:0-8007 GCA_044450485.1 Polyangiales bacterium
CACGGCCGAGCAATGCAACGGCGGTTGCCCGGACTTTCCAAGTGATCCGATCGTCGACTCGAGCGGCCCGTCGGCGCCACCGTCGAATGCTCCGCAGCTCTTCGGCGCGCCCGACAACTTTCAAGGGCCAGGCCCGTGCGTTCTCGAGCCTCAGCTCGGGCAGAGCAACCAGAATGGCGCGCTCTTTCCGCGCAACTGGTTGCGCCCGCGCTTCCGCTTCGAGCCCGCCGGCGGTGAAACACTGTGGCAGATCCGCCTGCACGCGGACCTCGAAAAGAGTGATCTCGTAGCCTACACCACGGCCACGACGTGGGCGCTGCCGCGCGACGTGTGGAGCGGGCTCGGCAAGCACGTGCTCGACCAACCGATCACGGTCACGATCCGCGGCATGAACGCGAGCAAGCCGGGCAAGCCCTCGGGCGTGCGTGGGACGTTCACGATCGCGCCCGTCGATGCGCGCGGGAAGCTCGTGTACTGGGCGACCACCTCGTCGCAGGTGCAGCCCAACACCAGCAAGCTCGTCGGCTTCGACGTCGGCGACGAGGGCGTGATCGACGCTTTGACCGTTCCGCAGGCAGGCGCGCGCGACATCTTGGCCCAAAACGGGCGCGATCTGCGCGGCAAGAACGACGACCCCAAGGGTGTACCGCCGGGCTCGGTGGAGTGCATCGGATGCCACGTTTCGACGCCGGATGGCTCTGCGGTGGCGTTCACCGATCACTGGCCTTGGAACGACGTGCTGGCTTCGGTCGAGGCGGGCAGTGTGGGCGCGGCTCCGAGCTTTTTGACCCCCGGCGCGAGCCGCCTGCTCAATCAGCCTTGGCTTGGCATGCAGACATTCTCGCAAGGCCATTGGCGCGACGGCGATCGCATTCTGGTGTCCGCCTTCTCGCCTCGCAACATGGGGCAAGGCGGCGTGGGCTTCACCGATTCGGTCCCGTATCCGAGCCACGACGACGTGCTCGCATGGTTCGACCTCGAGACCACGGCGACCTTCGACACGAGCTCCCAACAAGGCGACGTGCAGCAGCAGCTCAACCAGCAGATCACCTCCGAGCTCGGCCGTTCCTTCGGCATGCTTGCGCTCGACGGCGAGACCGGCTCGGCGGCTGCGCCGGGCTTCAGCCACGATGGCACCCGCATCGTCTACACCTCGGCAGAGGCCACGCAAGACGGGCGCATTGCACCTGGGCGCAAGGCGGACCTGCACGTGGTGCCGTTCGGCGACCGCAAAGGAGGCACCGTGACCTCCGTGGCAGGCGCGTCCGATCCCGACGCGGCCGAGTACTACCCGAGCTACTCGGCGGACGATCAGCTGATCGCGTTCACGCGCGTCGCCAACCCAGACGGCAACGCGCTGTACTATCGGCCGGATGGCGAGGTGTACGTCGTGCCGGCCGAGGGTGGCACGGCGACGCGCCTGCAAGCCAACGATCCTCCGGCCTGTGGCGGCGAGCACAGCCCCGGTGTGATCAACAGCTGGCCCAAGTGGTCGCCCGTGGCCACGACCGTCGCGGGCAAGACGCAGGAGTTCGACCAGGCGCGCACGTTCTACTTTTTGATCTTCTCGTCTGCGCGCGCGTATCCAGGGAGCTTCCAGGTTCCCAAGGGACAGAGCAGCCCGCCCGACACCCGTTCGTCGCAGCTCTACATGACCGCGGTCGTGCGCGATGCGAGCGGCAAGATGGAAACCTATCCCGCCGTCTATCTCTGGAACCAGGATCCTGCCACCAGCAACCTCACGCCTGCGTGGGACGTGTTCAAGATTCCCCCGGTGCCCGGTCCGCAATAGCTCCACGGCGCGCTCGTGTTTTGCTGCTCGCGGCGCGCTCGGTTACCCTATGCGGGATGGGCGCTCGCACGACCTGTCTCTTGCTCGTGATCGCGTGCTGCGCAGGCTGTTCGCGTCGACAGGCTGCTGACCAGGGCGCTGCGCGGCCGAGCGCTGCCCGCAGCGCCGAACCGGTTGCGCCCGCCGAGCCGCCTGCTGCACCGCAGCCCGCCACACCGTTGCCCCCATGGCCACCGCCCTCGCCTCCGAGCGCAGCCGCTCCGCGTCCTGCTCCGACCGACGAGGCGGCGGACGAGAAGAAGCCGCGCGACTTCGCCGCTGAGTTCTCCGCCAAGCTCGGTGGTCTCGGTGCGTGCGTGCAACCGCGTCCACCAGAGCAAGCCGGCGCGATCGCGATTGGCGTGACGGGCTACGTGATGCCGAGCGGCGCCGTGGGGCGCGGGGAGGTCGACTCGAGCGACTTGCAGCCGGAGGAAAAAGCCTGCGTGCGCGCGCGCGTGGAAGGCGTGAGGTTCGCCCCGCCGATCGAGAATGCGCCATTCTCGGTGCGCGCATCGCTGACGGTCAACCCCAAGCTGGCAGCCGCCGATGCGACCAAGGCAGAAGCTCCGAAGGTGGACGGCCTCGGGATGGTCGTGACGCAAGTGCCGACCGGCGAGGGGATCACGCCTGGCGTGGTGCCACCGCCGGACCCCGGGGTGCTGCCGCCTCCCGACCCGGGCGTCCTGCCCACGCCCGATCCACCAGCCGAAGTCATCCCGATCCCCGCGCCGATCCCGCCGCAGTGAGACCGTCCCGCTAGGCGTTCTCGAGCGCGCGGATCTCGTTGTCCGCTTGACGCAAGCGCAGCGCGAGCGTGTGAGCCATGGCCGCGAAGAGCTGTTGCCCCAGGCGCGGGTGGTCGTTCGCGACAGCGTCGAGCTTGGTGCGCGACAGCCCGTAGAGCTCGGTCGGCACTTCTGCGATGGCGCTCGCCGAGCGCACGCCCTTGTCGAGGAAGGCCATGTCGCCGAAGAAGTCCCCGCGCCCAAAGGTCGCGACGTGGAGCGTGACACCGTCTTCACCCGTCGTCTCGATGCGGACCTTGCCGCGGCAGATGAAGTAGAGGTCATCGCTCGTTTCGCCTTGGCGGAACACCGCTTCGCCTTTGGCCACGCTGCGCGGCACGAGCACGGCGGCCAGCGCATCGCGCGTCTCTTCCTTGCGGCCGCGAACGAAGTCGAAGTCGTCGAGCCCGAGCGCCGGCTCCTCGGCCACGCTCTTGCGTCCGTGCCAGTCGAGCACGCGCTCTTCAGCCCACTCGAGCGCGTCCGAAAGCTGCCCGAAGAGCTGCACGTTGCTGCCCTTCGCCACCAGACCCATCTCATCGAAGTACGCGCGCAGGTCCTGTCCGGCTGGCAGAGTCTTCGGCAGGTTGCTGAACACGAGGTACGCGTCCCGCTCGCGCAACTGAGCTTCCATGCGCTCCAGCATGTGCACCGCAGTGAAGTCGACCGAACGGACCCGGCGCAGATCGAGGATCAGGAAGCGGCGCGTGCGCAGGTCTTCCGAAAGCTGGGTGAGCAGTTGATCGGTGGTGCCGAAGAAGAGATTGCCCTCGAGCTCGCACACCAGGATCTCGGCGCCATTGGCGTCGAGCACCGCCATCTCTTCGGCGATGCGCTTCTGTCTCGAGCGGATTTGCGTGCCGTCTAGCTTGCGATGGATCACGCTGCCGCGGATCTCCTCGCGCACGAACAGCACGATCGCGAGCGCGATGCCGACTGCGGAAGAGGTGATGAGCCCGATGCCGACTGCCACCGCGACCACCGTCGCGATGACGACGAAGTCGAGCACAGTCGATTTCTGTTTGAGCAGGCGGAAGGCGTCCCAGTCGAACATTCGAAAGGCGACCACGATCAAGATGCCCGCGAGCGCCGCGAGCGGTGCCCACGCCAAGACCGGGCCGAGCACCAGGTAGGCCAAGAGCGCCAGCACGCCTTCGAGCACGCTCGAGAGGCGCGTCTTGCCGCCGCTGGCGACGTTCACCAAGGTCGGGCCCGACGTGCCGGATCCGGGCATGCCGCCGAGCAGAGCCGAGCCGAGGTTGGCCAGTCCCTGCCCGATGATCTCGCGGTTGCTGTCGTGTCGCGTGCGGGTCAGCGTGTCGACCACGACGCAGGTTTTGAGCGTGTCGATCGAGAGCAGCGCGGAGAGCGTGAGCGCCGACATCAGCATCGGAGCGAAGTCGCTCGGATGCATCGAGGCGATCGCTGCGAACCGCGCGCCGAAGGTCGAGGTGAGCGAGCCGCCCGTGCTGGCCAAGCGGCCGATCACGAGCGGGTTTCCGTCTAGCGTGAACAGCGACGGGCTCGCGAGCCCGAGCGCCGCATAAGCCAGTGCGCCGCCGCACAGGCCCACGATCGGAGCCGGCACCACCCGCGTGATCCGTCCTGCCATCGCCATCAGCGCGATGGTGACGAGGCCGACCACGAGCGCGTGCCAGTGCCACAGCGACGGCGCGGTCAGCCCTCCGAGAAGCGACACGTTGGCGGGCAGCCCGAACAAGCTCGGGAGCTGTTTGAGAAAGATCACCACGCCGACGCCACTGAGATAGCCCGCGACGACGGGGTAGGGAACGTACTTGATCAGCGTGCCACCGCGCAGCAGCCCGTACAGGATCTGCAGGCCGGAGGAGAGCAATGGCACGACCGTCATCACAAGCAGCGCGCGCGCTGGGCCATCGCCGGGGTGCCCGCCGTGATTGCCCGCCAGCTCGACCGCGAGCGCGCCCATCACCGCGGCGGCAGGCGCGCACGGAGCCGTGATCAGTCGATCGGTGCCGCCGAAGATGGGTGCGAGGATCCCGAGCGCGGTCGCTCCGAGCAGCCCGGCCAGCGCGCCGTGGGCCGCCTGGTCGGCGCCGAGCGGGCTCCACACCGCCACGCCGAACGCGATCGACGCCGGCAGCGCGACCAGCATCGACGCCAGGCCGCCCCAGAGGTCCCCGGCCAACGTCTTTCGGTTGATGGCGCGTGGCGACATCGGTCTCACGGCGACCCCGCAGCTTCTCCGCTTGCGCAATCAGCGTCAAGCCGAGAGAATTGCTCGGACCCACGGCGGAGCAGGAGCGGACATGTTCGAGGCAAGCGAGGTCGGCCACGAGATCAGCAAGGCGCCCTACGCCCGCGTCGTGCCCAAGTTGCGCTGGGACCTGCTCGCGGCCCAGTACGCGCTGATGAAGGACGGAACGTTTCCGGTGGTCGTGCTGATCGCCGGCGTCGACGGTGCCGGCAAGGGCGAGACCGTGAACTTGCTCAACGAGTGGATGGACCCGAGACACATCCACACCGTCGCGTTCTCGTCGCCGAGCGACGAAGAGCTGGAGCGCCCTCGGATGTGGCGCTACTTCCTGGCGCTGCCGCCACGCGGACGCATCGGCATCATGTTCGGCTCTTGGTACACGGACCCGATCGTCGACCGCGTGCTTGGCCATGTGACCCACAGCGAGCTCGACGCCGCGATTCATCGGATCAACGCCCTCGAGCAGATGCTGGCGGACGAGGGTGCGCTGATCGTCAAGTTCTGGTTTCACCTTTCGAAGAAGGACCAGCACGAGCGGCTCCAGGTCATCGACCGCGACAAGAAGCGAACGTGGCGCGTGACCAAGGCAGACTGGAAGCAGTTCGCGAAGTACGACGACTACTACCGGGCTGCGGAGCACACGTTGCGGCTGACGTCTACCGGCGCCGCGCCGTGGATCATCGTCGAGGGCAAGCAAGAGCGCTATCGGTCGTTGATGGTGGGCCGGACGCTGCTCGAGGCGATGAACAAGCGGTTGGAGAAGGCGTCGCGTGCGGGCGCGCCGAAGGTCTCGCGTGCGGCCCCGCTGGTGCGGCCGATCGATCGGCGTGACGTGCTCAGCGAGCTAGACCTGTCGCCGAGGCTCTCGACCAAGGCGTATCGCGACGATCTCGAGCGCTGGCAAGGACGGCTGAACAGGCTGGCGCGCGACGAGCGTTTCGCGCGCTGCGGCGTCATCACGGCGTTCGAGGGCATGGACGCGGCCGGCAAGGGCAGCACGATCAGGCGGCTGACGGCTGCGCTCGACGCGCGCCAGTATCGGGTGATCCCGATCGCCGCGCCCACGGACGAAGAGCGCGCCCAACCCTACTTGTGGCGCTTCTACCGCCACTTGCCGCGCCACGGCCGGCTCACGGTCTACGATCGTTCGTGGTACGGGCGAGTGTTGGTCGAGCGCGTCGAGCGCTTGTGCTCAGAAGCCGATTGGATGCGCGCGTACAACGAGATCAACGACTTCGAGGAGCAGCTCGCCAGAGCGAGGATCGTGCTCTGCAAGTTCTGGCTGCAGATCTCGAAGGACGAACAATTGCGGCGGTTCGAAGAGCGCGAGCGCACGCGCTTCAAGCGCTTCAAGATCACCGGCGAGGACTGGCGCAACCGCAAGAAGTGGGACCACTACCAGAGCGCGGCAGCGGACATGATCGAGCGCACCTCGACCGAGATCGCGCCGTGGACCCTGGTCGCGGCCAACGACAAGAAGCACGCGAGGATCAAGGTGCTGAAAACCCTCGTGAAGCGCATCGAGCAGGCTCTCGACGAGTGACGCGGGGCGGCACGCGCCGCCCCTCCCCAGCGAAGTGAATTCGCTGGGGCCCCTCCCCACGCGGAGTGGGAGCTTCGCTCCCCTCTCGCGGCGAAGCCGCGATTCATCCCTCAGTTGCCGGCGAGTCGGTGAAATACCAACGGCAGGCTGCGGAAGCCGAACAGCACGCCGGAGGGTAGGCGTCGAGGGCGTTCCTGGCCTGGCTCGACGCGGTCGAAGCGTTCGAGCAGCGCGGACATCGCGGTCTTGGCCTCGAGCCGTGCCAGCGGCGCGCCGATGCAGGTGTGCACGCCGAAACCGAACGCGATGTGCGGCTCGAGCTCGCGACGCAGATCGAAGCTTTCGGGCGCGTTCCAGCGGGCGGGATCGCGATTGGCTGCCCCCAGATAGACCATGAGCATCTCGCCCTCCGCGATGGCCTGCCCGCTGAGCTCGGTGCTTTGCCGCGCCCGCCGCATGATGATTTGCGCCGGCGAGTGCATGCGCAGGGCTTCCTCGATCGCCGGTGAGAGCAGCGCCGGCTCACGCCTGAGCTCCGCCCAGCGCTCGGGCTCGTCCGCCAGTCGATGTAGCAAGCTACCGAGCAAGTTCGTGGTCGTCTCGTTGCCAGCGACGAGCAACAAGATCGAGAAGCCGACCACTTCGTCGGCGGAGAGCTGCACGCCCGCCTCCTCGGCCCGCGCGAGCGCGCTCACCAGATCGTTGCCGGGCGCTCGCCTGCGCGCCTCGAGCGCGCCGAGAAAGTAGTCCCGCAGCTCGATCATGTTCTGCGCGCGCTCTGGGCCGAGCGGTCCTCCCATCAAGCCCGTGATCGCATCGGACCACCGCTTGAAACGCTCGCGGTCGCTCTCCGGAATGCCGAGCATGCGTGCGATCACGGTGACCGGCAGCGGCGTCGTGAGCTCGGCCACGATGTCGACCTCGCGGTCGGGCTCGATGCGGGCCACGAGGTCCTTGGCGAGCGCTTCGATCTCGGGCCGCATGGCTTCGATGCGGCCCGGCGTGAAGGCCTTGCTCACGAGCCCCCGCAGGCTCGAGTGACGCGGCGGGTCGTCGGTCAGCAGTGGCAAGCTGAACGTGCCCCCGCCCATCGCGGCCGACGAGAAGCGCGCGTGGTCGAGCAGCACCTCGCGCACGTCCGCAAAGCGGCTCACCACCCAGAACCCCGACTCGTCCTTGTACAGCGGCGCTTCTTCGTGCAGCTGCCTGATGAACGCGTCCCGATTGCGGTTGCGCACGCCTTCCCGAAAGCTCAGCGACGACATCGACGCCTCCTGCAGAAACCCGGATCGTACACTGTATAGTCGAGCCAGGCGGCGCTGTCGAGGGCACGCTGAGGTGGAGACTCGCTACGGCGTGCGAGTCGTGACCGTGACGCGACCGTAGCCGCCGCCGCCGCCGGGGCCGCCGGCTTGGGTGGTGGCGCCATTGCCGCCCGAGGAGGATGCGCTGGCCGAGCCACTGCCGCCGTTGGTCCCGCCGCAATTGTAAACGCCGCACGAGTTGCCGTTCTGGCCCCCGGCCGCGCCCTTGGCCTGCAACGTCGCGGTCGAAGTAGCAAACGCTGTGGCCTCCAGCAAGATCGCACCGCCCGAGCCGCCGCCGGTTC